>JALYIH010000080.1 GCA_030775865.1 Pseudomonadota bacterium
CGCGAGCCCTGCGCGTCCTGCCGGCGCGGCAGCGCGCGACAAGGCCCGCCACCCGGTCGAAGAGCTGATGTTTTTTGGGATCACTCCCAAGATGAACGTGATCGAGCTGTGGCCGGGCGGCGGTTACTGGACCGAGATTCTAGGCCCTTATCTCGCAGCAGGCGGCCACTATACTGTCGCATTGCCCCCGACGGGCGGCGAGGAAGATGCGGGCATCGCGCGCTTTCGCACGCGCATCGCCGCGGAAAAAGAAAGGGTCGGGGCGATTCATGACACTCTTCTGGGCACCGGGCACTTCGATATCGCTCCGCCCGGCTCCGCCGATCTGATACTCACGTTTCGCAATCTTCATAATTGGATGGGCGAGGGGTATGCCGATCAAGCACTGGCCGCCTGCTTCACGGCACTAAAACCGGGCGGCATCCTCGGCATCGAAGAACACCGCGGCCGCAACGATGTGCCGCAGGACCCGAAGGGCGAAAACGGTTATGTGCGCCAGGATTACGCGATTGCCTTGGCGAAGAAGGCCGGATTCGTGCTCGTGGGATCTTCAGAAATCAACGCCAATCCCCGCGATACGAAGGATTGGGCCAAGGGCGTATGGACATTGCCGCCCACTCTGGCGGAGGGTGAGAAAGACCGTGCCAAGTACGTCGCAATCGGCGAGGCCGACAATTTCGTCCTGAAGTTCCAAAAACCGCGCTGAGGCGGCCGATTCCGGAGAGATCAAGCGGTCTTTTGTTCCGAAAGACCCAGCTCTTTCACCATGTGTTCGCGCATGGCGAATTTTTGTACTTTTCCGGTGATGGTCATTGGAAATTCTGAGACGAAACGGATGTAGCGCGGGATTTTATAGTAAGCGATCTGTTGTTTGCAGAATTCGCGGACTTCCTCCTCGGTGCTGCTGGTTCCGGGCTTTAGTTGAATCCACGCACACACCTCTTCGCCGAATTTGGCGTCCGGGACGCCGCACACCTGTACTGCCTGAATCTTGTCGTGCCGATACAAGAACTCCTCCACTTCGCGCGGGTACACATTCTCACCGCCTCTGATCACCAGGTCTTTCAAGCGTCCGGTCACGTTGCCGTAGCCCTCTGCATCGATGACACCGAGGTCTCCGGTGTGCATCCAGCCGGCATCATCGAGAACCTCCCTGGTCTTTTCCGGATCTCCCCAGTAGCCTTTCATCACGGAATAGCCTCGGGTATGGATTTCGCCTTGAACTCCGCGCGGTACGCACCGTCCGTGCGAGTCGACCACCTTGACTTGAACATGGGGATGTACGCGGCCGACGGTCGATACGCGCCGCTCGAAAGGGTCGTCGATGGCGGTTTGGAAACTCACTGGACTGGTTTCCGTCATGCCGTAGCAATTCGTGATTTGCGTAAGATTCATTTTACTGACCACGCGTTTCATGACTTCGATGGGGCACGGTGATCCTGCCATGATCCCCGTTCGCAGACTCGACAGGTCAAAGCGCGAAAATTCCGGGGTTTCCAATTCAGCGATAAACATCGTCGGAACGCCATAGAGGGCCGTGGCACGCTCCCCATCGACGGCTTCCAATGTTTTCGCCGGATCGAAACTTTCGGCCGGATAAATCATGGCCGCCCCATGCGAGATAGCCGCCAGGTTTCCCAACACCATGCCGAAACAATGATAAAGCGGCACGGGAATGCAAATTCGATCAAGCTCCGACAGTCCCAACCCGCGACCGACAAAGTAACCATTATTCAAAATATTGTAATGACTTAATGTCGCTCCCTTCGGCAGGCCCGTTGTACCGCTGGTGAACTGGATGTTGATGGCATCGTCCGGCTGCAGCTCCAAGCCAATCTGATCGAGACGTGCGCGATCTGAGTTCATTCCTCGCTGCATTACTTCGTCGAAATTCAAACAGCCGGCGGTATGCCCGTTCCCTAAGCGGATGACCAATTTCAATTGCGGCAGCCTCGCGCTGACCAACCCATTGGGGGCGCAGCTATCGAGTTCCGGCGCCAGGACGCGGAGCATCTCGAGGTAGTCACTGTTCTTGAGCCGCTCTGCCGTGATCAGCGCGCGACAGCCCACTTTCTTGAGACAAAATTCCAACTCGGAAAGTCGATATGCGGGGTTGACGTTCACCAGAATCAAACCCACTTTGGCGCTGGCAAATTGCGCCACAGTCCACTCGGCCCGGTTTGGCGCCCAAATACCGATTCGATCGCCCGGATTTAACCCCAGCGAAAGCAGTCCGGCGGCGAGCAAATCAACGCGATGTTTGAGCTCCGCGTAACTCCACCGAACTTGCTGCGCGGGGACGATGAGCGCATCGCGCCCAGCGAATCGTTGCGCGGTTTGGTCGAACGCCCTACCGATGGTTTCGTATCTCAACGGCACCGCACAGCTGCCTTCGACGAAGCTTAGATTCACGCTGGATCCCCCCGGCCTTGAAGTTCCATTGTACCGCCACCACTGTTTGGTCCAATGAACTCCGTTCGGGCTGTTCGCCGCCTCCTTTTGCATCCTCTGTGGCTGTTTTTCGCCCTGCCGGGCTATGTCGGCTGGCGGCTGCTTTCGGCCCTGTCGATCGGGCCTATTGGAGTTGCTGCAGGCATCGCGCTGCTGGTGGCTTCATGCCTATTTGTTCCATTCTCGATGCGGGCCCGGACCATGCTCGATCGCAGGCTCGCCGACCACGTATCCTGGGTCGGCTCAACCGCAATGGGATTCTTCTCCTCCCTTCTTGTGCTGACGCTTCTACGGGACCTCGTGCTGGCGGGCGCACACCTGTTCATGTCCGGCGAACAATCTCGGCTGTGGATAACCACGAGCGCGCAACTCACCTTGATTCTCGCTTTTTCAATGACGGTGATTGGGTTCATCATCGCACGGCGCAAACCCAGCATCGTCGAGGTCCGAATTCCGGTGTTGGACCTTCCGCAAGCTTTGCACGGCTTCTCGATCGCGCAGATCAGCGACGTACACGTGGGCCCAACGATCAAGCGCGGGTTCGTCGAGAGGATCGTGCGCCGAGTCAATGCGTTGAACGCAGATCTGATTGCTGTAACCGGCGACCTGGTGGACGGCTCTGTGCAGCAACTATCGGCCCATACTGCGCCATTGGCCGGACTGACCGCGCGCCACGGTGCCTACTTCGTCACCGGCAATCACGAGTACTACTCCGGAGAGCGCGCATGGACGGAGGAAATTCGGCGCCTGGGCATGCGTGTACTCAAGAACGAGCACGTCGTTCTAAGGCACGACGGCACATCGCTGGTTCTCGCCGGTGTCACAGATTACAGCGCTCATCACTTTGATCCCGCGCAGCGCAGCGACCCTGCGGCAGCGCTACGCGGGGCGCCCGTCGATGCCGGAGCAAAGATATTGCTTGCGCATCAACCAAGTTCGGCACCCGCCGCCGCTCAGGCGGGTTTCGATGTACAAATCTCGGGGCACACGCATGGCGGACAATTCTGGCCTTGGAACCTATTCGTGCATTTTTTCCAGCCCTTCACCAGCGGCCTGCATCGGTTGAAAAACTTGTGGGTCTACGTGAGTCGGGGCACCGGCTACTGGGGACCACCGAATCGTTTCGGCGTTCCTTCGGAGATCACGCGTATCCGCTTGGTACCCGCGGCTCCGTAGCTCCGTAGATGCGCGCACCCACCTCTCGCCTGCTCGCATTGTCCTGCATGACTGCGTGCGCGCTTGCCTGCGGCGTGGCAATCGCGACCGGCGCAGTACCTCATATCGTGACCACGGACGTCGCGGTCGGACCTCAATACGACTCCACTCACGTGTATGTCGCACCCGCCGACCTCGATGCCTTCGTTGCCAGCTTCACCGCGACTTTCGGCGGTCACGCCACCAAGCCGGTAGTCTCGACTGTCACACCGACACCCAGCAGTACACAGTTTCAGTACATCGTAAGTCCGGTGGGAACGGTCTCAGCATTCGCCTATACGACCCCGATACCCCATCCATTTGGCCTCGAGCGCACAGGGTACTTGGTCACCGACATGAACCAGGCAATGGCGGCGGCTCGCTCGGCGGGCGCCAGCGTGATCGTCGAACCATTCAAGGACGCTATTGGAATGGATGCCGTCATAGAGTGGCCTGGCGGCGTGAAGATGCAGCTCTACTGGCATTTCGTGCCTCCTTCGCAGGAGCCGCTAGCCTTCGTGCCCGAGAATCGGATTTATATATCGCCGGATCGCATTGATAATTTTGCGCATACATTCATACATTTTTCGCGCGGCAGAGTAAGTTCGGATGAATGGCACGCAAATGCCGCGGAACTCGGCAAACCCGGTCAAACCTATCGGCGGATACGCCTCGAGTCGAAGTTCGGCAAGATTCAGATGATGGCGACAGACGGACAACTACCCTATCCCTTCGGACATGAGATCAGTGGCTATGAAGTGGGCGATCTGAACGAAACACTCGCCAAGGCAGGCGCTCACGGCGTCACGGTTCTTGTTGCACCGATCGACGTCGATGAGCGTCGTTCCGCTGTGGTGCAGTTCCCCGGCGGATACATCGCTGAGATTCACTCGCCGCTGCCAAAGGGTTCACAAGCCCGCTAGAATGGGCTTGGCGCCCGTTGCGCACTCCCCGGGTTCGTCCCGGAAAACGAAGGCATCACAAACACGTCGTCGATCCTGTTTTTCTTAAGCAAATCGGACATCGCGACAACAGACTCGCAAGGGGCAGCAGCATCAACAATCACGTCGACCGGGAGCCCCGGCTCTGCCGGCAGTGCTTAGAGCGTGCGCCCTGCGGCGGCCGGGGTCCTTACATCTAGGCTCGGGACGCCCTCTTTGCGGCGACGGGCTTTCTTCTTGCCAGCCGGTTTTGCGGGTGCTGCTTTTGGATCGATAACTGCGGCTTCGGCGTGGAAGGCTCCTTTCCACTTATTACCGTCGCGAACATATACGCTAGCCGCCCAACTGTTAGCCGGGACCTCTTGTCCGCCGCATGTGCCGTCAACAGTTATCTTATAAGTGATCAGCGCCGCACTTTTACCAAGCGGACTCATCTGTTCGTCGGACAGAGCGTAACTCTTGATCGTGCAATCCGCGCCGGTAAATTCCTTTGTCGCTGATGCCTTATCAAGCCTGCCAGACGAACCCCAGTCGACAAACTTGTCCGAAAGAAACGTGTCCCAGAACTTCGCGTCCTTGGACTTCCGGGGTAACGATCCATGAGCGAATGCTCTTCGGTTAGTGTATCGTCACGGGGCACTGCAGCGTTTGGGACTCGACAATCGCCAATGTCATCAACGGGTAGCGATACGCAGTCCTCCGCTACCGGTTCCACCGCCGCTCAGCACCTTCCGCGCCAGCTCAACCTTCGCGATCTCGTACTCTCGCAGGTGCTCACCGTCGTGGGCAGCGCGTGGGTGGGCATCGCCGCGGGTCTCGGCCGTGCGCAAACCCTCGTTTGGTTGCTGGCCTTCGGCACTTTCTACCTGCCCATGGCCGCTGCGGTCTATCACTTAAATCGCGAGATGCCTCTCGAAGGCGGCCTCTACGTGTGGACCCGCCGCGCATTCGGCGACACAGCCGGCTTTCTCGTCGCCTGGAACATCTGGGCCTACGCACTCTCCACCATCGCCACGATCCTGTTTCAAATCCCCAGCGAGTTCGCTTACATGGTTGGCCCGCGCGCCGCCTGGATTCCGGAAAATCACCTCGTCGTTTTCTGCTTTCTTGCCGGCGTTCTCACCGTGCTGGCGCTCTCCGCTGTTCGGGGCCTCGCCATCGGCAAATGGATTCACAACATCTCCGGCATTGTCATGATCGCTGCGTTCGCGTTGCTGATCCTCGCACCGCTCTGGGCGCTCCGGCATCACGCACCCATCCATTTCGCACCTTTCGATCTGCAGCTCCCAGAATCCAACGCGACTTCGCTCGCCCTCATCGGTCAGACCCTATTCGCGGCAGCCGGCATTGAGTACGTCGCCATCATGGCCGGCGAGTCGAAGGCCCCCAGCCGCGATATCGGCCGCTCCATCCTCATCGCCTCGCCCATTATCTTTCTGATGTTCACGCTCGGAACGGCCTCCGTGCTTGCTTTCCACGAGCTTACCGGCACGACGATCAACTACATTGCGCCCATTCCGCAAACGCTTCGCCTTGCATTCGGAGACTCCGGCTTTGCCAACTTCCTTGCCCGACTCGTCATTCTCCTACTGCAGATCCGCATTCTCGGTGCCGCCAGCCTCATCTTCACTGGCGTTACCCGGCTGCCGATGGTCGCGGGCTGGGACCACCTCATTCCTCCTTGGTTCTCGCGTCTGCACCCGCGCTATCGCACCCCAACCAATTCCATTCTCGTCGCCACCATTCTCGTCGCCGCGCTGCTGGTTCTTGCGTCCGCGGGCGTCCGGGCAGCCGAGGCTTTCGCGGTCCTCAACAATGCGTCCAATATCCTCTACGGCCTTGCTTATCTGGCAATGTTCGCCATCCCGCTTGTCGGCGCAAAGCTCGTTCGGGTGCGCATCCCGACCTGGGTCGGCGTGCTCTGCGTCGTTGGCTTCTGTGCGACGCTCTTTACCTGCGCTACCAGCGTCTATCCCTTTGTCGACGTCCCCAATCCCCTTCACTTCGCCATCAAGATCACCGCCACTATTCTCTTGACCAACTTCATCGGGTACGCCTTCTATCGCATCCGCGGATTATCGGCGCCTGCACTGCGTTAGGAGTGCGCTAGGGCTCGGACCCTCGCGAACTCTCGCGTCCAAGTGTGCCCCTGTACATAGCCCGCGGGCACTCGCGTCTTTGATCTTGTTAGTGCGCAAGCTGCGGACGATCTCTCGCTTGCCAAAATGAATGCGAAGGTCACCCGGAATCCTCTGCCGGTAGTAGAAGGTGCCGCCGCGCCGCCGTCGAACGTGTGTCTGCGCCATCGCAATTCCCTATTTTTGAGCGGTGTACTACCGAGGTGTACCAGGGGGTCTAGCGCAGGGGCTTTAAATTCTAGAGCTTCTGAACTTTCAAGCAGTTGCGTTTAAAGTGGCGGAGAGGGTGGGATTCGAACCCACGTGCCGGAATTACCCGACCATCCGATTTCGAGTCGGCGCCGTTATGACCACTTCGGTACCTCTCCGGTTAACTTAAAATTCTTCCCGTTTACTTAAGTATTCCGCTGTTAACTTAAACAAAATATAGTTTTGACGCAGTCGGCAACCGGGCTAGAAACGCATTTGTCAAGGGTTCGCAGGAAGAAATATTCGTTTATTCTAGCGCATCGGATAAGGGCTCGCCTCAAGAACAGAACTTTGCCCTGCACCACGGACTCAAACGGATTATCAAACCGTGCGTAAATTGAGCATACAAAAAAATTGGCCGCGCTGGATTAAGCTGACGATAGCGGTTTCCGCCGTCGTTCTCTTGAGCAGCTATGCACCATTGCCCGGCTTGATCGCTCAAATCAAGACGCTGGGCGAGCTTCGGGTGGCAACGCGCACGGGCCCGCTGGCATTCTATCGGGGTCAGAACGGCGTCCCTGAGGGCCCTGAATATGAGCTGGCCCAGCGCTTCGCCGATGAGCTCGGAGTGAAGCTCAAGATCACACCCATGCGCAGCTACGCGGATATTTACGCGGCGCTGACTTCCGGGCAAGCACACATAGCGGCGGCCGGCTTGAAGGTCCCTATGCAAGCCGTCTCGGGCGTCGAATTCGGCCCGGCATATCAACGCGTGCGCGAACATCTGATCTATCGTCGCGGCGCCACACGGCCGGGCTCGCTGGCTGAGATCGGCAATTCCGATCTGGAGATCGCCGCCGGCAGTTCGCAAGCGAAAACTCTGGAAGAGGCGCGTAATTCGAATCCGGATCTTGTTTGGGTTGAGAACGCCAGCACCAATTCGCAGGCGCTCCTGGACAGCGTTGCCGACGGCGCGATCGACTATACGATCGCTGACTCAACTGAATTTGCTTTGGCCCATGCCGTGCATCCGGATTTGCGCATCGCCTTTGATTTCCCCGGCAGCCGCCCTCTCGCGTGGGCCGCAAGCGACCGCGATCCAGGCTTCGCGCGCGACATGTCAGTGTATTTCGCGCGCTTAAGAGCGGGCGGCGAACTGGCCGCCATCGTAAATCGCTATTATGGCCGAACCGAGGACGCGGAGTTTGCCGGAGGCCCGGGCTTCATGCGCCATCTGCAAAGCCGCTTGCCGCTCTACAAACAATGGTTCGTGGAGGCTGCCGAGCAAAGCAGTCAGGATTGGCGCTTGCTGGCAGCGATCGGATATCAGGAATCGAAGTGGAATCCGCGGGCGTCCTCCTCGGCTGGCGCCCGAGGGCTGATGCAATTGACGCTCGAAACTGCAACCGAAGCCAAGGTAACGGATCTGTCGGATGCTCGACAAAGCATTTTCGGCGGCGCGCGCTATTTCCGCCAGGTTTTTGAAAAAATTCCCGCCCATGTGCCGGAGCCGGATCGAACATGGTTTGCGCTCGCCGCGTACAACATAGGGTACGGTCATGTGGAAGATGCGCGGGTGCTTGCGCAAAAGGCCGGACGCGATCCGGACTCCTGGCAGGACGTTCGCGACTTTCTGCCACTCCTGGAACAGGAGCGCTGGTACACGCAAACCGAGAATGGCTATGCGCGGGGCCGGGAACCGGTGCGCTATGTGGACAACGTACGCGGCTATCGCGACCTTTTGGAATGGGCCTGGGGCGACGGGCCTAATGCGCGCGTCTTGAACTAACGGCGACTTTCGAAGAATTGCCGCAGCAAACTCGCGGATTCTTCACTGCACACCCCTCCAAATACGTCTAAGCGATGCGTCAGCCGCGGTTCGCGCGGCAGATCAATCACACTGCCGCAGGCTCCGGCTTTCGAGTCCCAGGCGCCGAATACGACCCGTGCCAGGCGGGCATTCAGCACCGCTCCCATGCACATGGGGCACGGTTCCAGTGTCGCATAGAGCGTCGCGGTGCTCAGCCGATAATTTCGCATCAGGTGCGCGCCGGCACGCATGGCCACGATCTCCGCATGGGCAGTCGGGTCGTGACTCGCAACAGGCCGATTCCACCCTTCGCCGATCACCTCATTGTCGAGAACCACCACCGCGCCGACGGGCACCTCACCCTCTACTGCGGCACGCTCCGCAAGCACCAGCGCGCGTCGCATGAAATCGGTATCGCTGGGCGGATTCATGGCGGCCCGCTCGCGGACCGTTGCCGGGAAACATGGCGCGTGACGAAGATCGCGATATACAGCAGCAGCAGGGCCGCGGCGCTGTAGCTCAATGAATTGTGGATGCCGATACTCGCGCCGAGCAGGCCGACGCTGAGCCCGCTAAATGTGCGCATTCCGCTCGCCGACATCGCGAATACCCCGATCACACGACCCCGAATCTCGGCCGGCGCATTCAATTGCACCAAGGACTGCGCCATAGAATTGAACGCAAGTTCGACGAAGCCAGCGATGAACAGCAGGGTTATGGCCACGGCGTAGGAACTCGATCTCGCAAATCCCGCCAGAGCGCAACACCAGATCATCGCCAGAACATAGGCGGTTCGCACCTTCGGCGGCAACAGTCCGCGGCTTTCCAATATCAAGCCGGCGGCCAAACCGCCTGCCGCGTCAGCAGCCAGCAAGATACTGTAGGTAAAATCCGGGCGCCCAAGGCCCAGGTCCAGCGCGAATCCGGGCATCTGAGCCTGATAGGCATTGCCGATGAAGAACGCGGAAGCGCCCACCAGCACCGTCATCGACAACAATACTGGATTCTGTCTCACCACACCCATCGTCCGCCAGATATCGGCGAAGCCTCTGATTCCAAGGGGACGCGGCGCAGTCGAGCGGTCAGTACCATACGGAACCATGAACAACCAAAGGAACAATGGCGTATAGATCAGCGCATTGACGAAAATACCGCGTATCGGACCGAGCGTCAGCAGCAACGCGCCGCCCACAGCGGGCCCCACCAAAAAGGCCAGATAGCGACCCGTCGCGTTTAGTCGGACTGCGCTCGGCAATTCTGCCGCACCGACGATTTTGTGTATCAACACTTGCGATGCGGGTATCCAAATGACGCCGGCCAATCCGTGCGTGAGCAGCAGAGCCATCGCCTTCCACTGGGCGGTCGAGCTCGTCAGAAACATGACGCCCCACCCTATCGATACCCCCATGAACATGACCATTCCGATCTGAATCAGGCGACGCACATCGAAACGATCGGCCAACCCGCCCGTGTAGGCGGCAAAGGCGAGGAAGGGGGCCCAATGGGATACGACTGCGAAGGCAAGCAAGGAAGGGGAATGAAATTTCTGGAAGACGACCCAGTAAGAGATCACGTGCTCGATATTGTCCGCCATCATCGCAGCGCTGGTGGCAAAGAAAAAAATACGAAAATCTCGATTGGCAAACGCAGTGAATGTGCGGCGCTGCGGAGCTCGCGATAGCGAGGCGTCGATTCGAGGTACCAATTTCTTCCAATATCCTTAGCGAGTCCTTCGCCAATTGTAAGTCCAAAGCGGGTCAATTCAGTAGACTATCGTGCCGGCTTTGGCGAAGCACTCAAGACGGGGATTCAATGCGTGGACTTGTACTGCTTGCGGCGTGCGCAATTTTTTCACCGGCGCATGCTGACGAGGGAATGTGGACATTCGATGACTTCCCGGCGGGGGCGATCAAACGGAGGTTCGGCGTGGATATCGCACCACCGTGGCTCGAGCATGTGCGGCTGTCGACGCTCCGGCTGACCAATTGCACAGCATCGTTCGTTTCTCCCGAGGGCTTGATTCTCACGAATCACCATTGCGTAGAATCATGCCTCGCGGAGCTTTCATCAAAGGAGAGCAGCCTGGTGGAACTCGGTTTCCGCGCGCCGGCTCGCCAGGAAGAACTGCGCTGTCCGGCGCAATTTGCCGACGTCCTGGTCGGCACAGAGAATATTACGGACGAAGTCCTAAAGACCGAGTCCGGGCTCGGGGAGGCGGCGGCCAACGATGCGCGCAAAAAGAAACTGATAGTACTTGAACAGGCCTGTCAACAAGCGAGCGCCAAGACGGCAGGCGGCAAGCTCGAGTGCCAAGCAGTGCGCCTGTATCAGGGCGGCCAGTACTTTCTCTACAAGTACAAGCGATACGCAGATCTTCGTCTGGTGTTTGCCCCCGAGGCCGACATTGCCGCATTCGGCGGGGATCCGGATAATTTTCAATTCCCTCGCTGGACTCTGGATTTTTCGATGCTCCGAGCCTACGAGAACAACAAGCCGGCGAAGACGCCCAACTATCTGCAAGTCGATTTTTCCGGCCCCAGAGCCAATCAATTGGTATTCGTATCGGGCGATCCCGGCGCGACCTCGCGTCTGCAAACTCGGGCGCAACTCGAATTCGATCGCGATGTGTCATTGCCCATCACCTTGCTGCGTGCCTCTGAGCTGCGTGGGCGTTACATTCAATTCGGCAAGACCAATGTCGGTGACGAACGGATAGTACTGGCGCCCCTCGACAGCCTACAGAACATCATAAAGGTGCGTCGCAAGGAACTCGATGCGCTCAACGACGATGCGTTTCTGGCTGCTAAGTCCCGGGAGGAGAAAGAGTTGCGTGCCGCCGCACGCCTCGATGGTGCCGACCCGTGGACTCAGATCGCCTCGGCATCGAATCGCGAACGCGCGCTCTATCTGCCCCATATTTTCATTGAAAATGGGGCAGGCTTCGGCAGCGCGCTATTCCGCGATGCTCGGTTGTTGGTCAGAGGCGCAGATGAGCGGCTGAAGCCCAACAAGGATCGGTTGCGGGAATTCACTGAGGCCGCGTTGCCCCTATTGCAACGCGATCTATTTGCCCGCGTTCCGGTTTACGCCGAATTCGAGGAACTGACACTTGCTTTTTCTCTCGAGCGCATGCGCGAATGGTTGGGCCAAGACCATCCCGTGGTGCGCAGATTGATGAGCAAGGAGTCGCCGGATGAGTTGGCGACACGGCTCATTGCCGAAACCAAACTGGATGATGCCGCGTTCCGCAAACAGCTGTGGGAAGGAGGCAAGGCCGCCGTGGAGGCGTCCCATGACCCGATGATCGAGTTGGTGCGGTCGATCGACGCCGACGCCCGCCTGATCCGCAAGCAATACGAGGATGAAGTAGAGGCGCCTATCGCTGCCGCAGCGAGCCGGATTGCCGCGGCGCGCTTCAGAGTTTACGGGACCAATATCTATCCGGATGCGACATTCACACCTCGGCTCAACTACGGCACGGTGCAAGGATGGGTCGAAAATGGCGCGGTGGTGGATCCATTCACTCACCTGGATCGCGCGTTCGAGCGGGCCACCGGGTCCACGCCGTTCAAGATTCCGGCCAGTTGGATGAAGGTGAAAGCGCAATTGGATATGCGTACTCCATTTTGCATTTCCACCAGCAATGACATCGTGGGCGGAAACTCGGGCAGCCCACTCATCGATGCCTCAGGAAAAATCGTCGGCCTCATGTTCGACGGGAATATCCACTCGATCGCGGGTCGCTACTGGTTCAATCCCGAGATCAACCGCGCAATAGCCGTACATCCTGCCATCATTCGTGAAGCGCTCGGAAAGGTGTATGGCGCAAAACAACTCTTGACTGAGCTGGAGGCGAAATGAGCCCCGCTAAACCGCCATTCTCTTGAAGGCACGCGCCAGCAACGCCCAGTAAGTGGCCGGCATGAGGCGCTGGATGATATCGAGGTACCGTGCATCCGCGCCAATGAGAATGCGAGGTTCATTTCGCTCGATGCCCCGGACTATGCGCTGAGCTGCCGCCGCTGGGCTGGTGCGCGCCAATTGCTCGAACCGATCCCCAAGCTCGTTCGAACTCACACTCTCGCGCAATTGAGCCCCTGAGCGCGCCTTGCGAGCGATATTGGTCTTCACGCCTCCGGGATGGACCACCGATAGTCTCAACGTGCTGTTGCTCATCGACAATTCGTGGCGCAGCGACTCCGAGAAGCCGCGCACCGCAAACTTCGAGGCCGAATAGGCGGATTGACCTGGTGGAGCAATGATTCCAAAGATGCTGGAAATATTGACGATATGCGCTTGCGGTCGGCTCTTTAAATGTCCCATGAATGCCCTCGTACCGCGCACGACCCCCCAAAAGTTGATGTCCATAAGCCATGCCATCTGCGACTGATCGAACTCATCGAATTCACCAAGCAATGCAACACCGGCATTGTTGATGAGGATGTTGAGCGATGGAAATTCGTCTATGGACGACGCAGCGAAGTCTTGGATCTGCTTCGGATCAGCAACGTCGACGCGGCGGATCGCGACTCGCCGCCCGTGAGTTGCGATGATGTCTTTCGCAGTCGACTCCAATCCCGCCTCGTCCAGATCGGCGAGCGCCACGTCGCAGCCTCGAGCCGCCAGGGCAAATGCGAGTGCGCGACCGATTCCGCTCGCCGCTCCAGTTATCGCAGCAGCAGATCCTTCAAATCGAAATTTTTGCACGTTTCACCTGTGAAGCAGCTTCCGTGATATCCACATTGCGGTTCAAGTTCGTCGGAGCAGCGATCTTACAGATCGATGTTCGTCTCATGGCGGTATGTCACAATGACCTGAGGCCATAATCTATACTAAAAGGCATTCGTAACCGGGGTGAGGACCATCGATGTCGGCATTTCAGCGTGAAATTCTCGTGCGATTCGGGCATTGCGACGCCGCCGGATGGGTTTTCTATCCGCGCTACTTTGAAATGATCAGCGATTTCGTGGAAGACTGGTTCGAGGACGGCCTCGCCGCGAGTGCACCAGGCCTGTTTCATCACAAGCAGATTCTGACTCCCTCCGTACATTTCACGGTCGATTTCCCGAAGCCGACACGCTATGGCGATCGGCTCACATTCAACCTTTGGACGATTAAAGTGGGCCGGACCTCCTGTGAACTTCGCATAGAGGCATCGCACCACGGCGAACTGCGCATGACGGCAAAGCAAGTGCTGGTGTTCATTTCTGCGGAACTCGGCCGTGCAACGGAGATCCCGCCGGAGCTCATCAGCCGAATGGCGCGCTTCGGAATAGACCCGGAAACCGCGGCGCAAAAGGTTCCGGCACCGCGTAGGCCCTAGGTATACATGGTCGTGTTTGGTTGATAGGATAAAAATATCGCAGCTGCGCGGGGGTCCTACAGACACGCATCCCGCCGGCAGATACTGTCGCACCATACCAAGCAGGAACTAGGTAGTGTCATGGCGGCCAACCCAACTGCTGATTCTAAAACACTCCAGCATCTACAACTCCCGGGCGAGAACGCTGCGTATCGGTCCGCACGCAACAAGCTGCTTGCGGAGGAAATGGAATTGCGGCGTCAAATCGAGCGTGTCGCGGCACGACGGCGCGCCCCGATGCTGAATGTGTTCCATCGCGACGGGAATACGATTCGGCACTTCCGGGGATCGGAGCTCCTCTACGTACCGCCCGAGCCCGGACAGCAATATCGTCACAACGATTTGCTCGATCCGCTCTGGGATATGCTGGATGTCACGCCGCAGGGTCGGGGAGATTTCGAACCGAAACTCGAGTATCCACCGCGCTGATTGCATGGCAATCATTCAACGAATCACTCGACGGGAAAGAACTCGACATTGGTGCTCTGCAGCGCGCGTACGACGGGTAATCGCATGACTCTCATTGAAACTCGATGGAATTAAGGGGAGATCCATTATGGGCAATGAAGACATCCACAAGGGCAGCTGCTTTTGCGGCGAAGTGCAATTCGAAGTTGCCGGTGAACCGGTCGGGATGGGTTACTGCCACTGCGGGTCTTGCCGACAGTGGTCAGCGGGCCCCGTGAACGCGTTTAGCCTATGGAACCCCAAGGCCCTGAAGGTGACCCACGGCGCGGCCAGCATCGGCACCTACAATAAGACCCCCATCAGCTATCGCAAATGGTGCAAAAACTGCGGTGGGCACCTATTCACGGACCATCCAACCATGGGGCTCGTGGACATCTACGCAGCGATGCTGCCAAAGTTGAAGTTTGAACCCGGCGTACACGTGCACTATCAGGAAACGGTGTTGCCGATTCGCGATGGCAAGCCGAAGTTCAAGGACATGCCCAAAGAGATGGGTGGCTCGGGCGTCAATCTGCAGGAGTAGCCGGGCAGCCCATCCTCGAGAAGCGACGAGCGCTCGCGGTGATGGCGAACTACGATTGCCCCGGCCCGGCGGCGGGCGCCTTGCGAAACGTGGTCCACGCAGCCGCTGAAAACACCAGTAAGTTGGCGACGATGACCGGCCAAGAACTGATGGATACGCCGTAGGCCAACCAGAGCAGCGCCCCCAACATCTGCGCGGTGCGCATGCGGGTGGGATGTATGAAGTACGATGCGACGAAAACGGCAGTTGCGCTCCAGCCCAACAACTCGCTTCCGACATGAGTCATATAGCTTCTGCTTCACTGATCATCACGCGATCAGTTCGTTCCTTTTCCCACCCATTTAGATTCAAGCCGTAGGATTCAAACAATTCTCGAATGTCGCCTGTCCGCCAGTGCAGAAGTTGATCGAGGACCGGCACGATGATGCTGAACGCGCTCTCGCTGAGTACCGTGCTTTTGGCGATCCGCGCGAGCTGCTTATTTTCGGAAACTGAAATGGTAAATCCGTCATGGTTGTTGACGTGCAGCATCACGTGAACATCGGAACTGCCATCGCCGACATAGATCATGCGATCGGCTGCAACGCCCAATCGCTGTTCGAGTTCCTCGATTACCGCGACCTTGCCATAGCCGGCGGGCACACGCTTGATGGCACGAACTTCGCCTGAACGGGAATCGAATTCCAGCTCGGTGCCGTAGATGTTCTCAGGAGGCACCACGCCGGCCAGCGCCGAAACGACGATTTCCCGCGGGGCCGCGGAGATCACGAAAAAGGAAAAGCGATAGCCTGCCGTGCCTCGTGTCATGAAGTCCATGAGCGCCGGAATCGCACTCTTGAGGCGAACGCGCCGCCCGGCCTCCACCAGATGCTCACGGCGGACACCGCGAAATTCAGGATCGTGACGAATCAAATAGGCGAGTTCGCCGCCCTGCTGCACGAGATTGCTCCGGGCAAGGCCCGCAACGCGATCCTCAAACCCGGATATGCCAAGCAGCTCGCTCAACACAAGCCCCGAGTCTTTGAAACTCAGTGTTTGGTCAAAGTCCGAGGCCAGCAGGTAATGCTTGATCGGTGTTTCGTGCATTGACTGCGATCTCCTTCTCCCGCGTCATGAAACCCCCCGATACTATGATCAAGCAAGTACCCCGGAATGTCAGGTGATAAAGATTCGCGTGTCGCCCCGGTTTTTTCATCCATGGCAAAACCGCAGCTGGTTCCGCTGATTGCATCCTACTCGTCGTGACCATCCTCATGTTCGTCTTCGGGAGCCAAAGCCACTCCACGAAACACTTCCCCCGCTTTGGCGGAACGAATGGTTACGAAATGACCCGCCGGGTCATGATCCTCGTTGCCTTCTCGGTGTTTCGGCATCGGTAGTGCCGTAGCGTCGAGACGGTCTGTGATCTTCACGAGCCGGTTCGGGTCAGCACCCTGATCGCCACTCGCACTGACTGTCGAGGTCACTGCATAAATGGTGACGATTCCGTCGCGGCTGACATGGCCCGCAATGTTGCGGCAGCCGTCGGTCGCTGGATTCAAGGCGGCCGGGTAATTCGGTACGCTATACGGGACACCGATATTCAAGCCATTCTGGAGGACGTAGTCCATGTGCCAGGTGCCGTTCATCAGAGTCCATTTCTGGACGCCGGCAGTTGCGAGGGTCGTGGCATCCGCCACATTCCCGTTTACCGCGGGAGTGACCAGCGTCCCGTCTCCCTCGTCGCAAATATACAGCGTCTTCTCATCCGCAAACCAAATCCCGAAAGGGAAAGCGACCGGTGTCACCGCGCCGGTCGACGACACCCCGCTCGCAAGGGTATTGGGGAGGCCCGGAAGGATGGTGATGGGGAGTGCCGCGAGGGCTTGTGTGCCGCCAGACGGCAGAACGCCTGCATTGCCCACTTGATAGACCGTGTTGATGCCGTTTCCACCGCTGCCCTTCGTGACATAAAGGGTATTGTTGAAGATTGTCAAACCCCGGAAATTGTCGTCTTTTCCTGCCTTGTCCAACGCGTACGGCAAACCGGTGGAAGGTTCAATGACTTGGTTGATCTCGAAGTCGCCGATTTTGTTAATGTTGGGCGGCAGAGGTGCTGCCTGGCCCGGAACCAAAAGCTCTGCGCCGGTGGAATGGACGAGTTCCTCACCGATGATGGTGGTAGTGGTTTGTTTCTTGGAGAGGTTACCGCTGTTGTCATTTCCAACGGTGTAATACAGCCCATCCCCTTTGATCGCCGCGCGGCCGTTATCTCCACTGTAAGCGTTGCTCTCCGTTATCTGAAGATGGCCGCGCGAATCCACCTCTGCCACCGAGCGAAAGTACTGCCCGACGGCAGCATTCGTCTGATCGACGACGCCGGGCGTGTTTGCGTTCGAAACGTCAAATACGTTGACCGCAGTGGGAAATCCCGGCCCACCGCGGTAACCCATAAACGTAATGGAGCGGCCATCCACAGATCGATTCACGGCCAATTCAGATTTGGAACTAAAACTTGTGACAATCTGATCGGTCGGAATCGCCAAGGTGTCCAATAGGTGTCCATCTGTCGACAGGTTGTCCAGATAGATCGGAGAGGTAATGCCAAAATGGCCATCGGCGGCTCCGTTATTGAATACCGCCGGAAATGTGCCATCGGCGATCGGTGTGCTGCAGGCAACCGCCACCTGTGTGGTACCTCCGGCAATGAGGGGTACGTCAACCATACCGGCAACGCAGCCCGGCGGTAACAACGTCACGCCAGGTACAAGCAATGAGGGCGTCCCGACATAGACGCTGCGGCTGAGCACCAGCGTATTGGGTTTGAATTCGAATCCACGGGAATGGCCATCGTCGGCGTAAGCCGCCCCGATCAGTGCGACTGACACTACCCATGCAAATGATGATTTATTCACGCAATTACCCTCTTTGACATTGCCGGCCGGCACCGTCGGTGCCGAAATTCCCCCGATCCTCGAGATGGTCAGTCTATTCACTGTTTATGAAGACTAGATGAATGGGTGATTCGCAGATTGCCACCTGTGGGACGCCAGACCATTGGAAAAGAACGAAAGTTTGCGTGGCATTTTGGTGCTCAACGTCGCAACGATTTCGGAAGCAGATGCTCTGCTGGCTACGGACCCAGCTGTGCGGGCTGGCGCGCTAATCGGCGAGGTCTACCTGCTATACGGATCGGCAGCACTACAGCAAGTGACGGCTCTGCATTACCGTATTTCACGAGAGTGAGGCTGTTACCAATAAATTTGAACGTCCTAATAGAAACCCCGGCCTGAGCCGGGGTCCCCGTGGCTGAAAGCGGACCAGTCGCACGTCAGATCGACGGGTTCCGTCGATTCAAAGGGGCGAAGCTGAGGCCACCTTACTTGGCTGGTGCACTCTTGGTCTTCAACTCTACTAGGATCACTTCGAACGGCTTGTCGCCGACGTTCTCCGGCAGATGCTTGCCAGCCTCCGACCATTGAATTGACCCGGCCTTCGCGGGGCCGTCCTGAGTCTTTCCATCCGGCGTCGTGAACCGCGTCAGCCCGTCGGTCAGAAACACGGCCACGCTTGCCGGGTGGTGGTGCATCACTGACTTTTCGTGAGGACCGTAGGTGATACGCAGCACCCGCACCGTGTCATTTTCGAACTCCACTTTGTAGTGCTTGGCGTCGACCTTGATCGGATCCTGCGCAGTTGCTACTGCACCGGCCAGCAACCCAGCGCCGCCGAACACAACCAGGCTGATAGCAAGAAATGGCGCGCGCACAGCGCCGACCGCGGCCCTGCACCGAAGAATTAAATCGTACATAGTGAGGTCTCCTTAGTTTTAGAATGGCTTCGCGGGTTACCAGGTGCTAGACCGGCAGCGGCCGCTGGGCATCGTTATTATTTCAACCGCTCGGATTGCCCGCATCGTCGCATGAGTCTTGCGGGAAATCTCCACCTGCGAGTTCCGTATACGCCTGTTTTCTCGGGCGCGCTATATGCGTAGCTTTGCTTGGTGGGTCTCGTTGGTAGGGGCACCCGGCGCAGGCCCGGTGAACTCCGCTTCGATCGAAAAATCGATCAAGTCACCGACCCCCATCGTGGTGCCCTGGGCGGGCAAACCAAATGCGATGCCGGTCTTGCGGCGCGGCGTCAAGCTGCTCGCTGAAGTCGTGGGTCATCGGGCACGTGGATGAGCCGATGGCTCAGCTCGGTGAGCGCATTCACATCTCAGCAGATTTGCTGGTTTCGCGAGGCTGGGCGCGCAACAGAATAGCTGCCTAGTTCGCCGTGGAAATTCCGGCGCAGTGTGCTCGCCAATTGATGCTATAATACATCATTATTGATGCGCAAGAGGACGTGCCCTTGAGAACCACCGTCACCATTGATGATGAACTCTATCGCCGAGCGCTGGAGGTCGCGGACCCCGGAATGGACAAGGCCAACTTGTTTCGCGAAGCGATGAATGTGTTTGTCCGCGTTCAAGCGGGGAAGCGACTTTCCGCTCTCGGCGGCAAAGCACCCAAGATGGGGATGATTCCGCGTCGCCGGCCCGCATAGAGTTCCAAGCCGTTGACCGCCGTACTCGCGGATTCGTCCGTCTGGGTTGCGCATTTCCGCAAATCCAACGGGTTACTTCAATCGCTGTTGTCGACGGACCAGGTGTTGTGTCATCCGCTGATCGTATTGGAACTCGCCTGCGGGACGCCTCCGTCCCCGCGTGAGCGCACACTCGGCGACCTCAAGAAGCTGCAGCAATCCGTCATCGCGACGACCGAAGAAACGCTTGAACTGATCGAGAGAGAGCAATTTCAAGACTTGGGCTGCGGGGCGGTCGATATGTCTCTGCTTGCATCCGTCCTTCTCACTCCGGACACCTTGCTATGGACGGTCGATAAAAATCTTGATGCCCTGGCGACGCGATTGGGCGTGGCCTTCCGCGGCGCCTTCGGTTGATCAAATCTTCTTGCTGACGCCGGATCAATTTCAGGCGCCTGCGCGGCGTGGGGGTTATTCCGCTGCGTCGATCCTCCTGCCGACTCGCTTTCCTGCACTTCGGGAGGTGATTTCGGTATTTAGAGGCATCTGTCGGGGCCTTACCGCCGGTTGGATGAGGCATGCCGAGGTAGGCGTCGCCTCATTACCACCCCGACGGGTGACACAGGCAAAACTGTTAGAATTACCGCCCGTCCAGCAACCATCCCGCGCGATAAGAACGTGTTGCTGGCTACCGTAGCGAGTTCGATTTCATGAAGTTTACCGATCTGTCGGTGCCACCGGAACTCATAGCTGCGCTCGCGAAGCAACAGATATCCGACCCCAGCCCCATTCAAATCGCCGCAATTCCGCCGCTCGCTGCCGGGAAGGACGCGTATTTGCGAGCGG
>JALYIH010000081.1 GCA_030775865.1 Pseudomonadota bacterium
GTGCACACCCAACAGAGTTCCGATTCGCACGCGTTCGTGACCGCAGCGGTGCCGATTCATGATGGCACGAGCTATAACGATGTCCTGCCGTCGGCGAATTTGGTGTTCGGCTTCCCGTCCGGTCAAAAGCTGCGCGTCGGCCTCGCGCGCGAATTGGTGCGCGCGCGCATGGATCAGCTGGACGTGTCCTACGATTATTCGTACTCGACTGGAGGCAACTTCACGCCCTCGGCGACCGGCGGCAACGCCAGGCTCGCACCGTGGCGCGCCAATGCGGTTGATCTGTCGTACGAGAAATATTTCGAGAACAGGGCGATTATTTCGGCCGCCGCGTTCTACAAGAAGCTGACGAGCTATATCTACGACATCACGAATCCCTATAATTTCGCCGCACAGAATGCAGCCGCATCGCCGTCCAATCCCTGCTTGGCCAACAACGTCCCGACGCCGTGCCCGGAACAGCCGATCGGCTTTTTTACGGCGCCTCAGAACGGCACGGGCGGGCGCGTGGACGGCATCGAACTCGCGTTTTCGGTGCCGGGTGAATTGTTCTGGGACGCTTTGGAGGGCTTCGGCGCAAGCGGCAGCGTCTCGCAGACCGCGAGCAGCATCGCGATCCCGGGACAGGTCGCGGGTTCGGCTGCCCAAAACATCGCCTTGCCGGGATTGTCGAAGACGGTGTGGCAGGCGACGGTGTATTACGAGCGAGCGGGTTTCTCGGCGCGCCTGGCGACCACCTATCGCTCCAACTACATCGGCGAAATTACGGATTTTGCCGGCGACCGGGCGCTCGAATTCGTCCGGCACGAGCAAATCAGCGCGTTCCAAACGGGATATGACTTCCAACAGGGCCCGCTGAGGGGCTTTGGCGTCGTGTTCCAGATCGACAATCTCACCAACACGCCGTTCATCGACTACGCGGGAGTGCAGTCGCGCGTGCGTGACTACGAGACCTATGGCCGAGTGTTCTTTCTGGGCGCCAAATACAAACTGTAAATCCACGGCATTTTAGTGCCTGAAACCCGCCGGGCCGGCCGGCGGGTAGTTTCGGCTTGGGATGCCGTCGTGTGATGGCGGCGGGCCGAGGCTATGGCCGGCGGGAGAGTTGTGGTGAACCGTGCCGTGAAATATGTTCCAGTGATTGCTCTCGCAGCGGCGCTGCTGACTTTGAGCTTTGCGGCGCGACCCGGTTCGCAGCCGCCGCAGGATTATCGGGACAGGCTGGCGGCCGATGAGATCGTTTATTTCCTCCTGCCCGACCGCTTCGAGAATGGTGATACATCCAATGACCGCGGCGGCCTTACGGGCGGACCCCTGGTCACGGGTTTCGATCCTACGGCCAAGGGCTTCTATCACGGCGGCGATTTAAAAGGCCTCATATCGCGGCTGGACTATATTCAGGCGCTCGGGGTGACCGCGGTATGGGTCGCTCCGATCTTCAAGAATAGAGCGGTGCAGGGAGCGCCGGGCCACGAGTCTGCCGGCTATCACGGCTACTGGATCACCGATTTTACGCACGTCGATCCGCATTTCGGCACTGACGCCGATATGCACGCCCTCGCAGACGCCGTTCATGGCCGCGGCATGAAGTTGTACATGGATATTGTCGTCAATCACACAGCCGACATCATCAACTACCGCGAGTGCCCTTCGGGTGCCTGCCCTTATCGCTCGCGCGCGGACTATCCCTACACGCGGCGCGGCGGCGTCGCGGGCGAAGAGATCAATCGCGGATTCCTCGGCGATGCGGCGCCATATCAAACGGACGAGAACTTCGCGAAACTTACGCGCCCCGACTACGCCTATACGCCGTTCGTGCCGCCGGGGCAGGAGCACGTCAAGGTTCCCGACTGGCTGAACGATCCCATCTACTATCACAATCGCGGTAACTCCACGTTCCGGGGCGAGAGTTCCACGATGGGCGATTTCTTCGGTCTCGACGATGTGATGACCGAGAATCCGCGCGTGGTGCGTGGTTTCATCGAGATATTCGGCGAGTGGATCGACAAGTACGACATTGACGGTTTTCGCATCGACACGGCCCAGCATGTCAATCCGGAGTTCTGGCAGCGCTTCGTGCCGGCGATGCGGGCGCGGGCCGCTGCCAGGGGCATACCTAATTTCCATATTTTCGGCGAGGTTTACACGCCGGAGTTCGATCCTGCAAAGCTCGCCAGGCACACGCGGGCCGATGGTCTGCCGGCGGTGCTCGACTTCGGATTTGCCTTGGGCGTGCGCGAGACCGTGGCTGGATCGATCGGAACCGAACGCTTGGCAGAGCTCTTTGCCGACGATGCCTTGTACGAGGGCGGAGCAGCCGGCGCGCGGCAGTTGCCGACCTTCATCAGCAATCACGACGCAGGACGCTTCGGCTATTTCGTGCGCAAGGCAAGACCCCGCGCTACTGACGATGAGGTCTTGCGCCGCGTGACCCTGGGCTACGCCATGCTCATGACCCTGCGCGGTGTTCCCGTCATTTATTATGGCGACGAACAGGGTTTCGCGGGCTCAGGCGGTGATCAGGATGCTCGCGAGGATATGTTCGCGAGTAAAACCGCAACCTATAACGCCGGACGGCTCATCGGTACCTTGGGCACGACCGCGCAAAGCAACTTCGGCGCCGATCACCCACTGTACAAAGCCATTTCCATGCTGGCGAAGCTTCGCCGCACCAACGCAGCGTTGCGCGGCGGGGAGCAGGTCGTGCGGGCTTACGCGCGCACGCCGGGAATATTCGCGGTATCGCGGCTGGATGCGCAGAGCAACACGGAAATCCTGATTGCGTTCAACACGTCGATGCAAGCCATCGACGCTCAGGTAGAGGTCGACCCGCACTCGCAGCGTTTTCGCAGCTTGCGCGGCAGCTGCGCGCCGGCTCAATCGGCGCCCGGCAGCTATCGCGTGCAGGTTCCCGCACTGGACTACCTGATTTGCGCATCGGTAGCGGCTCCATGAGTCGGCCCGCTGAGCCGCGCCTCGAGGCGCAGCGCGAACTCCCTTGGTGGCACGGCGCGGCGATCTATCAAATCTATCCGCGCAGCTTTCGGGATTCCAACGGCGATGGCATCGGGGACTTGCCCGGCATCACCGCGAACCTGGACTATGTCGCGTCCCTCGGCGTAGATGCCATCTGGTTATCTCCGTTCTTCACGTCACCGATGAAGGACTTCGGCTACGACATTGCCGACTACTGCGATGTCGATCCCATCTTCGGTACATTGCAGGACTTCGATCGCTTGCTCGAAACGGCGCATCGGTATGGGTTGAAAGTCGTCATCGATCAAGTGTATTCGCATACCTCGGATCAACATCCGTGGTTCCGAGAGAGCCGGGCCGACCGAACCAACGCGCGTGCCGATTGGTATGTGTGGGCTGATCCCAAAGTCGACGGTTCACCGCCCTCAAATTGGCAATCAGTCTTTGGCGGCTCCGCATGGACCTGGAATGCGCGGCGCGGCCAATACTACATGCATAATTTTCTGACCGAGCAGCCCGATCTGAACGTACACAACCCTGAGGTTCAGGACGCCTTGCTCGAGTGTGCGCGTTTCTGGTTCAAGAGAGGCGTCGACGGGTTTCGACTCGACGCTGTCAACTTCGCGCTGCACGACGTCCTGTTGCGCGACAATCCCCCCGCGCTGACGCGCCAACGGCCGCGCAGGCGGCCGGTCGACTTTCAGCAGTCGCTTTACAACAAGTCGCATCCGGACTTGCCGCGGTTCATCGAGCGGATCAGAAAGGTCGCCGATGAGTACGGCGGACGATTCACCGTGGCGGAGATCGGCGGCGAAGGCAGCGAACCGGAGATGCAACGGGTAACTTCAGGCAACGCGCGCTTTCATACCGCGTATGGGTTCAACTTCCTGTACGCGAACCGGTTGACCCCAGAACTGATTCGAACGGCGCTGGGCGCGTGGCCGGAGACGGAAGGCATGGGCTGGCCCAGTTGGGCATTTTCGAACCACGATGCCCCGCGCGTGGCGTCGCGCTGGTCGACGCCCGCGAACCGCGCCGAGTATTGCCGCCTCGCCATGCTGTTGCTGACGTGTCTGCGCGGTAATATTTTCCTGTATCAAGGGGAAGAGTTGGGATTGCCGCAGGCCCACATTGGTTTCGAGGATCTGAAGGATCCGGAGGCGATCGCGAACTGGCCATCCACGCTGGGACGCGACGGTGCGCGCACGCCCATGCCCTGGCAGTCTTCGGCCGCGCATGCTGGGTTTTCAACGGCAGCACCATGGCTTCCCGTCAGCCCGGAGCACTTTGCACTCGCCGTGGACCGCCAGCTGCAGGACCCCGCTTCTCAACTAGCGCTCACGCGTCGGCTGATCGGGCTGCGCCGCCACAGCCCTGCGCTGCGCTCAGGCTCCTTGCGATTTATCGACGCGCCCACGGACCTTGTGGTGTTCGAGCGCGTTTCGGCGGGGAGCCGGCTTCTGTGCGTGTTCAACCTAGGATTGAGCGAGCGCAACTGGCGTCCCGACGTGGATCACACGTGGCAGGTCATCGAATCCGTGGGTGGGGCCGAAGAGTGGCGTTTTCCGCCTCTCTCTGGTCTGATCGCTCGATGTCCACCCTGACCACTCCCGTCATCTGCGGCGATCCACATTCCCCTGCCCCGCGCCTCCCGGCCGACGGGATGAGGCTGCCTAAGCCTGCGCTGACATTCCTGCAAATCTGGAACATGTGCTTTGGATTTCTGGGATTGCAATTTGCGTTTGCATTGCAAAATGCCAACGTCAGCCGGATTTTTCAATCCTTGGGCGCCGACTTGGATCAAATCCCCATCATGTGGATCGCGGCGCCCCTGACGGGGCTGTTGGTTCAACCGGTGATCGGCTATCTCTCCGATCGAACTTGGACGCGGCTCGGGCGGCGCAAACCCTACTTCGTCATCGGCGCCGTACTGGCCGCGAGCGCTCTTTGGCTCATGCCGCGCGCACCGACGTTGTGGTTCGCGGCTGCATTGTTGTGGGTGCTGGATGCCTCCATCAATGTGTCGATGGAGCCGTTTCGCGCCTTCGTCGGTGACCAGCTGGCGCCGAGGCAACGCCCATTGGGCTATGCCATGCAAAGCTTTTTCATTGGGGTTGGCGCGGTCGTCGCGAGCGCATTGCCTTGGATCATGGCGCAATTTGGGTTCAGCAACAGCGGTGCCGGCGCGGACGGACGGGCCATGATCCCGGTCACCGTTCGCCATGCCTTTGACATCGGTGCGGCGGTGCTGCTGCTCGCCATCTTTTGGACCGTGATGCGCAGCCGGGAATATTCTCCGAAGGAGTTGCAAGCTTTCAGCGACGCCATTCCGGTACAAGTGCAGACGCATTCGCAGCATGCGGTCCGTGCTTCGGGCCTGCAACGCGGAGCGCTGTGGACCATTTGCGGATTGCTTGGGATCGGCCTCATCTGGGGCCTCGGCCTCGATCGGCAGATGTACCTGGTTTGTGCCGGCGCGCTGCTCTGGGGGCTCGCCTTGCTGACGCACGGTTTCACCCAAGGATGGGGCGGATTCGGCACGGTGATGCGGGATCTCGAGGCGATGCCCGACACCATGCGGCGCCTTGCGCCGGTCCAGTTCTTTTCGTGGCTCGGATTATTCGCCATGTGGATTTACACGACCGCTGCCGTGGCGCAGGTGCATTTCGGTTCCAGCGATCCGCGTTCAGACGCATTCAACCAGGGTGCGAATTGGGTCGGTGTACTGTTCGCCGTCTACAACGGCTGCGCTGCGATCGCTGCGCTATTCATACCGCTGTTGGTAAATCGCGTCGGCGTGAGGTTCAGCCACTTGATCAATGTCTGGATCGGCGGTGTTGCGCTGCTGTCCTTCCTCCTGATCCGCAACCCCTATTGGCTTCTGGCGCCGATGGTCGGTGTCGGCGTTGCATGGGCATCAATCCTGTCGTTGCCGTACGTGTTGCTGTCGGACAGTTTACCTGCGCACAAGATGGGACTGTACATGGGGATATTCAACTTCTTTATCGTCATTCCGCAGCTGGTGGCTGCCAGCCTTCTCGGATTGCTGCTGAAGTGGGTGTTCGGCGGCGCTCCGATCTATGCGCTTGCCATCGGAGGCGTGAGTTTTTTGATATCCGGCGCTTTGGTTTTACGAGTTGCGGAACCGGCCAGGACTTGAGGCTCATCATTGAGAGCCCCGCATGATTGTCGAACCACCAAGCGCGTCGGCAATACCGTGGATGTTGCCGGTTCGTCGTCGATCAATTTCAGCAGGGTCTCGACCAGGGCTTGTCCCGCGCGGCGGGTATCCTGCATGACGGTCGTCAATGGCGGATTTGAGAGGCTCGCGGGAGGTATGTCATCGAAGCCGATGACCGCGACTTCTGCAGGGACGCCGACGCCCTGATCGCGCAGCGCATGCATGGCCCCCAGTGCGATCAGGTCCGATGCGGCAAAAATCGCATCGAAACGCTCGTTGCGACTCAGCAGTTCGCGCGCCGCCAGGTAGCCTGACTCTTGGGTGCTAATGGCGTCGACTCGCAGTTGCGGAAGGAAAAGCGCACTGGTTTCCTCGATTGCGGCCGCATAGCCGCGGTAGCGCTCGAGAAATTCCGGATAGTGGTTCGATGCACCGCCGAGAAACGCCAGCCGGTGGCGGCCATGGCTCAATAGATATTTTGCGGCGTCATATCCGCCCCTGAAATTGTCGCTGCCGACCGAGATGCCCGGTTGCCCTTCCATCACGGCGCCCCATCTTACGAAGTGCGTGCCCTGCTCGACCAACTGCTCCAGGCGGGATCTGTATTCAACGTAGTCCCCATAACCCAAAAGGATGATGCCGTCGGCTTTCTTGCTGTCCTCGTAGGTAACATGCCAATTGCCCGATGATTCCTGAAACGAGATCAGCAAGTCGTAGCCGCGTTGCGCGCAGGCGCGAGTAATGGATCCGAGCATGGACAGAAAAAACGGATTGATGAGCGAGTCGTCCGCGGTCGGATCTTTGAAGAACAAGAGCGCGATCGTATTGGACCGCTGACTGCGCAGAGCGGACGCGTTCTTGTCGACGGTATAGTTTAATTTTTCCGCTATTTCCTGGATGCGCTTGCGGGTCTCTTCGTTGACCGTCGGGCTGCCGCGCAAGGCACGCGATACCGTGGACTGCGAGACGCCTGCAAGGTACGCAACGTCGATCGACGTGGCTTTGACGGTCATGCGTTGGATTATGTGCCGAGACGCATCGTACCGCCAGTTTGAAGACATTCGAGCGCAAATCGCTGACACCAAAACCCGTGTCGACTTGCGTCTGGGGAGGGTATCAGGGCGAGTCCTATGGCGTGCTAACCTACTGACGGATCGAATAATTCGGCCGCGTCACGGGCAAATGGACTAAGGGTCATCACAACTGGATCCGCACCCCGATCTCCAACGTCTGGCCGTAGAACTCCCGTTGGGTCGGCCGGTCGGGACTGCCTTCGTTGAAACGCAAAGGCGTATCGAGAAGGTTTTTGGCGTTGAAATACAGCTGCATGTTGGAACGCAGAGCGTAAGTTGACGTGAAGTCCATGGTGATCCGCCGGGCCTGGAAAACATCGGTGGCAGGGCTCGTACCAATGGTGAACAGGCTCTCTCCCACGTCCTGGGCTGAGAGCTGCACGTCTAAACCGTATTTGCTGTAGAAGACCGCGGCATTGGCAGTCAATCGCGCTGTCGCCGGCAGAAGATGGTGTTCACCGGCTCGCAGTTCGACATCGGAATCCACCAGTGTGACGTTGCCGCTCACACCCAAACCATCCAAAAAGCTTGGCAGGAACCACAGCGGCTGCGAAATGGCGGCCTCCAGGCCCCTGGCAAATGCGGTTGGCGCATTGACAAAGGTGGTGATGAACGCCCTGCCGGTGACACCCGGGAAATCGCCAAAATCGCTTCGCCCAACGACGTAGTTGCGGAATTCTTTGTCAAAGAGGCCCAGCTGCACCAATCCCGCGTGAGGCAGGTTGGCATCGAAGGACAGATCGAAATTGTTACCCGTGATGGGACGCAGATTGGGGTTACCGGTCGCCACCGTGGCCGGGGACACGGCGACCTGGATCTGAGTCGAAGGAGCGATCTGCGTGAAACCCGGTCGGCCAATGCCGGTGGAATACGTGGCGCGCACAATCGCGTCCGGAGTGACCTCATAACGGACTTGCGCGGTGGGGAAGACGTTGGTGTAGTCGTGCGGACGTGACGTGGGTGTGATCGTTGGATTGCCGTTGGCGTCTGTCGCAACAATGTTGCCGGCGTAAGTCGCCCTCGTGGCCTCCACTCTGACTCCCGTCAGGAAACCAAAGCGACCCAGCGTGGTTTCGTACTGACCATAGCCGGCGTAGATGTCTTCCTGAGCTTTGAAGAAGGCAGCGGCGTTGAGGGTCGCATCGGTGGGGCTCTCAGTAAAGGCTCCCTGGTTCTGTTGGAAGAACCTGGCGAAGGCATTCGCATCAATGTTGTTTCCGACGTTGTAGCGGTTGCCGTAGAAGTTGGTGAACGGGCCATCACCGAGCACGCTCGTCAAGTTCAATGCCGGACCGCCAAAAAACACTTGGGTGATCGGCGTGTCGATCTTGTTCCGCAGGCGCACCTTGGCGCCGAACTTGAGGCGATCCGCGTCGCTCAACAGATTCACGGGAAATGCGATGTCGGCGCGGTAAGACCATTCCTGATCCACGGAATAATCGGTGAGATTGGCCACAAGCGCTAAATTGTACTGTGCCGGGTCGTGAACATTGACACCATTCAAGACGTTGAACGTCGGAAAGCTGGGGTTGGTGATATTGTCGTAGGAGAGCGAGACGTTGGGACCCGTGAAGAACGGATTGAAGTCGTGCCCCTTGGAAAATGTCGCCCGCGAATACGCGGCTTCGTACGAGAGCGTCGCTGCGCCAATCTGACTGGTGCCCCCCAGAGCGACCACCGTGTTGCGGTGAGCTTCCTCCTCGCTGCGCTGAGTAAGCTGTGTTCCGGCCCCCGGCGCAAGAAAGCCCTTCGGGTTGGCGGGGTCGAAAACAGCGGTTCCCGCAGCCGGGTCCCCGGTTGGTGAGAGGAAATTGCCGTTCGGATCGAACTCCAGGTTCGTGTAATGGAACTGTTGATTGTTGACGCTCTCGATGTAGCCCGCGACGTTGGCTCGCAGATGGAAGCTGTTATTCTCGTTCGCCTGGAAGACGATATCTTCACCGACACCGAACCGCCGACGATGATAGTTATAGCGGCGGAAGTTGATCGAATCGAGCACTTTGTTCGCGCCCGGGAAGGTATTGGGGTAGTTGGCCGCGTCTACGGCATAGAGGGGTTCAATATCGTCGATCGCTCGACGGTCATCGAACTCCGAGGCGGTGACGACAAAGGCGAGCGGCCCATCCGCGGAAAAGCCATCGCCGCCTAAACGCCCTCCGACCACCAGTTCCGCGCGCCTGGGCGAAAAATTGGGCCGCAGTGACTCATAGCCTCCGCCCAGTACAAACTCGGCGAACAGAGGCCGCCGCACAGCCGCGGCCGAGCGCGGCGTCAGTTCGATCGATCCGCCCAAGCCTTCGGCCTCATGATCCGGCAGCCCCGTCTTGGTGACAATGATCCGATCGATCGAACCGATCGGAATGGTGTCCAATTCCACCCCGCGCCCCGATCCGAACAACGTTCCTTGCGGCTGGGTGTTCAACAGCACCACACCGCCAAACGTCGTCCCGTTGAGATTGTTGTCGATGCCGCGGATGTTGACGAACCGCCCCTCCCCCGTATCGCCTGTGAGAGACACCCCCGGCACCCGGCTTATCGCCTCGGCCGAATCGAAATCAGGAAATTTGGCGATTTGCTCTGCTGACTGAACGTTGATCAGGTTCGGCGCCGTGAATTCCTGCAAACGAGCGGTCGTCTTGGCTCTGGGCGCGGTGACGACCAGCTCATAGATATTTGCTTGGGTCGGGGGCCCCGCTTCAGAAGACGCCTGGACGGATCCAGCCGGAGCCGTGCCGTTGTCGGGATTTGGTCTCGCTGACGGATCCGCTTGCGCCAGGCGGCTTGGGGCATCCGGCGCCCCTATCGAGGAGACCGGGCGAGCCGTCGAAATCCTGACGGTGTGCTTGTTGACGAATTCATACTTCAGTCCGGTATTGACGAGAATTCGATCCAGCGCCTCCTGGACCGACAATTCGCCGGCGACGCGCGGGGTCGTCAAGGCGTTGAGGGACAAGTCTTCGGAGCGGAAAAGTATTTGGAGGCCGCTCTGCTCGCCCAATGCTTTGAGCGCTTCGCGTATGGGCATCGAGTCGATATTCACGGTGACTTTGGTCGGGGAAGGTTTCGCCGGAGCGGCGTCTTGTGCCCTCAGGGACGAGCAGAACAATGCCAACGCTAAAATCGCAATCCACAACCGACAAGTGGTCATAATGATCCCCCGATACATCGAACCGTTTCATTCTTATCCGGCGCTCAATCAACCGGCACCTTAGGTTCATAGTGTGATGTCGACCGCAAAACCTTGGTCGGCATCATTGAAAAACTAAGGAACGAATCGGAAAAAGGCACTTAAGGAGCAAGAGGACCCGCGCATGTCGGAACGCAACCCCAAAATCGCCCGCCCGGGCGTCAGCCTGGCAGCGCTCGCGTTCCGAAAGTACGCGCCCGCCCTGCACCGCTATGTCGAACGGCGCATACGTCGGCCGGCGACTGCGCTGGATCTGACGCAAGATATTTTTGAACGATTCTTGCAGATCGAAGACACCGACGCCGTGCGCAACCCTCAGGCTTATTTGTACGGTATTGCTTCGCATGTGGTGCGGGAAGCGCTGTTTCGTGAGGATAAGAGTCTGGTGACCTATGATTCCGAGGTGGCCGAAGAAGCCGGCGAGCGGCTGAATCAGGCACTGCCGGACGAAATGGCGGAACGGCTATCGCTTCAGCAGGATTTAAAACGCGCGCTCGCGAAATTACCCGTGATGCACCGGGTAGTGCTGTTGCTGGTCAAGCGCGACGGACTTTCCTATGCGGAGGCCGCGCGGAAAACTCGCTTGAATGTCAGCACGGTGACCAACTACGTGTTCGAGGCGCGAGCGAAGGTCAAAATGATGTTGAAGGAGCGCGAAGAGTGACGAGGATCAGACCATGAAACTGCAACGTCAGATCGATAAACTCTTGGCGCAGCGTGCCTCCGAGTGGCATCAGATTCTGGAGAACGCCGACGAGTCGGAGCGCGCGGAGTTCGTTAGCTGGCTGAAGCAGTCACCGCTGCACGTGCAAGAGTATCTGGAAACAGTTTACACCGACCAAGTGCTTAAGCATGTCGACGCGGAGGCGACTGAGGACGTGGACACCTTGATCGCCCAGATGTCACAGACCGTGGTGCCGCTGACGGGCGTGTCTGCCGGACCGGTCTCGCGAGGCCTTCGTCCAAAAAGGTGGGCGGTCGGCATCGGGTGTGCGGCAGCGGTGGCGCTGTGCGCCCTGCTGCTGCCATTGGTTCTGAGACACTTTGAAAACGCAGCGGAGTACGCGACGGCGCTCGGCGAGCAACGCACCATCCAGCTTGCGGATTCCTCGATCGTCACGTTGAACGCAGACTCACGAATCGAGCTCAGTCTTGATCGCAATCATCGGAGCATCGAACTCAAGCGGGGCGAGGCACTATTCAAGGTGGCGCATGACCCTGCCCGCCCCTTCACGGTTCAGACCCACACGGTCATCGTGGAGGCGGTAGGTACGCAATTTAATGTGTACGAGCGGCAAAATGGAACGCGAGTGTCCGTCTTGGAAGGGCGAGTCTTGATCAGGCCGCTTGGGAATGGCGGTGCTGCGGCGATAACCCCTACCGCCCAAAGTCTCGGTGCTGGGCAAGAAGCACAAGTGGCGCCGGACGGCACGATTCAGCGCAATGCGAAAGCCGACGTGGTGAAAACCGTCGCGTGGCGCGAGCGTCGGCTGATTTTCGATGACGCGCCCATCGAGGATGTGATTTATGAATTCAATCGATACAACCAAAGCCCGCGCTTGACGTTGGAAGGGATTCCTCCGGGCAGCCGTCATTACAACGGCATCTTCGACGCCGCGGATCCCGATTCTCTGGCAGAGCTGTTGTCCAGGGAACCGGACTTGGTGATCGAACGAAGAAATGAGCAAATAATTATTCGAAAACGGTAGTGAGGCTGCCTCCTCTCCGCCTATTCGCGCGACTCGCGATCGCGCCAACGGGCGCCCATATGGGACCGCGCATGCAAAGTTTGCTGCGTGCGCCTTGAAGCCAGTCCCCGCGAATCGCTCGTTATTGGTACAGTCACCGATCGACAACAAAACCCGCGAGGATCATGCACCGTGCGTAGCGTGTTTGTAACAAAGATGTGCTTTTACCCGTGGCGTGGCGTTACGCTGCTCGCCGGACTCGGTTTTCTTGCGAGCTCTGTTCACGCGCAGCAAGACTCGACCGCTCATGCATTGAACCTTCCGACCAGCAAGCAGCTGATTGCGCCGATTCCGGGCGATCCACAGCGCACCAACAGCTTGCCGATTTCCTTGGCGGTCTCGCCGGATCATCGCTGGGTGGTTTCGTTGAACGCGGGCTTCGGCACCTTCGAGTCCGGCTACATGCAATCACTGGGGGTCCTCGACACCCGCACCGGGAATGTCAGAGATTTCCCCGATGCGCGCACGCTGATCGGTGCGAAGCAGACGTTTTTCTCAGGCATCGCGTTCAGCGCGGACGGCACCAAGATTTATGCCAGCCTGGCCTCTTCCAGCGACCCGAAGGGCGACGGTAACCAGAAAACGGGCAATGGCATCGTGGTGTACAAGTTTGCGGACGGCGTGCCGACGCCCGACAGGTTTTTGCGCCTGCCTCCGGTGACGCTCGCCGACGGACGTCACACCAGCCTGCCCGCCGGCGAAGACCATACGGTCAGCCCCTTTCCCGCGGCGTTGGCCGTGGTGCCCGGTGAGACAGAGCGCCTGCTGGTCGCAGAAAACCTGTCCGACACGGTTGCCGTACTGGACACGACCTCTGGGGCCCTCGTGCGGCGCTTCGATCTGTCGGTGAGGGAAAATGTACCCGCGACATATCCAATTGCATTGGCCGTAACGAAGGATGGCAAGCGTGCATTCGTCGCGTTGTGGAATGTCAGTGAAGTGGTGGAGCTGGACCTCGCGGAAGGCGGGGTGGCGCGATCCGTGAGGCTCATGAAGCCAAGCTCGGCAACCGCGCCGGGGACACATCCGTGCGCGCTTCTGCTGGACGAGCGCGCGGGCTTGCTGTACGTGGCGCTGTCGAACCGCGATGCGGTGGCCGCGATTGACATCGGCAAGAGCAATCCGGCTGGGCAGAGAAAATTTGAGGTAAGGGGCTATTTCGACACGCGACTGCCGGGGCAAAGCTACTTCGGCGCAGAGCCGAGTGCGCTCGCCGAGAATGAGGATGGCTCACGTTTGTACGCAGCGAACTTGGGATCGGACGCGGTGGCGGTCCTCGATCCGCGCGCGCTGCTCCGCATGTCGCCGGGTAAAGGCATGGTCGAACCCATTGGTTTCGTTCCCACGGAGCTGATGCCGATGGCGCTGGCGTCGGTGGGCCGCACTCTGTATGTCGCCAGCGCCAAGGGCAGAGGGACGGGGCCGAATGACATGGCGCCGCGCCCGACGGATGCGACAAAGGACTTCGTGCTCATGAAGCGCAGCTTTACGTATGGGCCGACGCTGTTGTACGGCTCGCTGGCTACGCTCAACCAAGCGGCAATCGAGTCCGAACTCAAGGCATCAACGGCGGTGGTACTCGAATCGAACCGCATGAAGGCAGCGCGGGAAATGATCCAATTCGCCGGTGGCGGCAATCCGATAAAACACGTGATTTACATTTTGAAGGAGAACCGGACCTACGACCAGGTTTTCGGCGACCTGGCCAAAGACGGCAAGCGGGTCGGCAATGGTGATGCCGCGCTCACGATGTATGGAGCCGCGACAACGCCGAACCAGCACTTGTTGGCGCTGCAGTTTGGCGTGCTGGACAACTTCTTCGACTCCGGGGAGGTGTCGGGCGACGGTCATGTGTGGTCGACTGCCGGCATCGGCACAGACTTCGTCGAGAAAACGTGGCAGCTGCTCTATCGCAGTGAACAGCGAACATACGACTACGAGGGCATGGTGGCGGACGGCTACCCGCTGCTGCAGCACATACCCGATATTGCCGAGCCGGCGAGCGGTTACCTATGGACGAATTTCGCCTCGCACGGCAAAACGATTTATCACTTCGCCGAGTACATCTCGTCGATCTTTTGCGACGACAAGAAATTGCCGAGGCGTGTCGCCGATCCCACACTCGGCGCGATGTCCGGCAGCGTGACGCATTGCGCGTCGCCCACCATCAAGCCGGGCGAAGCGATTCCGGAGGAGTGGGGAGGCGGCAAGAACTTATGGCCGTGGGCGATTCCGCGGTTGGCCGCCAATATCGCCACGAAGCCGGAACTCGTCGGCCACTTCGCGCCGGAAGCGCCGGACTTCAACCTACGTGTGCCCGATCAGATTCGCGCCAATGTGTTTCTGCGCCATCTGGAGCAATGGATACGCGACCGTGCGGCAGGCAATGACACCATGCCCAATTACATCCAATTGCGGCTGCCCGATGACCACACCGAAGGCACCAAGGTTGGAGGGCCGACTCCAAAATCATCGGTTGCGGACAATGACCTGGCTGTGGGCCGCGTCGTGGAAGCGATCTCGCACTCGGCATTCTGGAATGATACGGCGATAATGATCCTGGAAGACGATGCCCAGAATGGCGGGGATCATGTGGACGCGCACCGCTCACTCGCAATCGTCGTGAGCAAGTATGCGCCGCATCCAAAAGCTGACGAAGTTGCCGTGGTGGATAGTCGATTTTATTCCACCGTGAGCATGTTGCGCACCATGGAGACTCTGCTGCAGGTGCCGCCGATGAACAACAACGACGCGTTTTGTTCGTTGATCTCCACTCCATTTACTGGGCCGGGCGATCAACCGGCGTTCGTGGCGGACGTTTCGAATCGCGACAATGGGTTGATCTACATGGCAAATGCAGCCGACGCAGTGGGTGCGGCACAGTCTGAAAAAATGGACTTTCGCCATGCGGACCGCGCGGACCCGAGCAAGCTCAATCTGATTTTGTGGCAGGACGCCATGGGCGGCGCGCAGCCGCCGCCCATGCTGACGGCCAAGCATAAGAAGATGAGCGATAACGACGACTGAGCCTAAGGACCTGCTTCACGACCACGCTGCGCACGTCTGCGCCAGCGCCGCCGAACGCGCAGCATTTTCTCTTCAGATCTTTCCGATCTGACGGAATAAAGCGCGCACGCCCGAGTCTTACTTCTTACAAGAGACATCGCAGCCTGCGATTTCCATCCATGTCCGTTCGGTGGTCGCGACCCCTGATTCGGAGCTGTCGTGTCCATTGATCGCGTAACAATTTTAGAAGTTTGAAGTACTCACTATCCAATTTCCCACTCAAAAGAGGTCTTGCATGAAGATGCGCGTTTCAACATGGGGTCAAGTTTCATCCGGACTGCTCATCAGCATGCTCGCGGCTTGTGGCGGGGGCGGTGGTGGCGGCGGTTATGGTTCAATGACGCTCGCTCCCACCATCAACTTCTCAGCGCCGGCAGCGGCGGCCACCATCAATTTCGGTCAGGCCATGACCGTTACATGGACATCAGCCTATAGCACCTCGTGCACCGCGTCGGTCTCGAGCGCCGCCGCGGGTGCATTCACGGGTACGCAAATGACGAGCGGCTCGGTGACGGTCGTACCGACCGCTGCCGGAAACTACACTTATACGCTGAGCTGCACCGGAGCCGGCGGCACCAAATCCGGATCCGTCAGCGTGACGGTCACGCCCAACCTGCTCGCCGCTCTGGCGCCAACCGGCACGATCCTAACCGTTGGTTCCACGGTCGATCCGACGCTCGGCGACCAGAATCCCTACGGCCTCACCATCGCGCCGGCGAGCTCCGGACTGATTACGAAAGGAGATCTCGTGGTGTGCAACTTCAATGACGGCCCGCTCAATAGGCAAGGATTTGGAACGACCATCATTGGACTTCATCCGGGAACGCCGCCTGCGGCGCCGTATCGAATCGCGCAATCGGCGGATTTGCAGGGCTGCAATGCACTCGCCATGCTGCCGGATGACAGCATCTCAGCGGCTGCGTGGACGGCGAATAAGAATCCGCTGGTCAGTGCAGCTGGCACGGTAGGAGCGCCCTTCGCGAGCGACACTTTCGCTCAGCCGTGGGGAGAGGCGTTTGTGGCCGCAAAGGGCTCGCAGCCTGCGGCCCTCTATGTGTCGAACGCACCCGGCAACAATGGCGTCGTCGCAGTCGGGGGCACCATCGATCGAATCAGCTTGGACGCAAACAATGCGCAGACATCGTTTACGGAAATCGTCACCGGCTTTTGCAGCGGCGGCGTAGCGGGAGCGATATTCGCACCTGCGGGCCTCACCTATGATGCCTCAATCGATACGCTGTACGTCGTCGACTCGAGCTCGGCCAGCGTGATCGCCATTGCCGGCGTATCCAGCATCCCGAAGGATGGCATCGTGGTCAACGGACAATGCAGCGCGACGACTCCCACGCCTAAGCCGACTTTCTCTGGGCCCTCGGCGGCTTCGGCCACGGTCATTGCCCATGGCGCACCGTTCGTCACGCCGATCAGCGCGGCTCTCCTGAAGAATGGCGATCTGGTGGTCGGCAACGGCGATATCGGCGCACCAGCGACACCCACCAAGACCACCAACTCGCTGATTGAAGTATCCCCGGTGCTGCCGGGCGGTTTTGTTGGTCAGCCGGTGCAGGTTGAGACGGGCGCCCCCGGTGCGCTGTTCGGCATCGCAGCCACGGTCAATGCCCAGGGAAACCAGATCATCTATTTCAATGATGACAATACCAATGAAGTGAAACAGCTGGGCCCGGTAGCGAGCCCGAGCACGGGAATAAATCCCTACTAGTCTCATGAGAAATGGGACGGCCGGTCTTGCGCAGGAGTGCCTATGCCCTTACTGCGTCAGACCGGCCTTCTCGCGTCATGGAACGCCGCATCACGCAACATGCGCCGAATCTCGCTCGAGCGAGTCGACTAGCCCGGCGGCGCCTGGGTCTTATCGCCGCGGAACGCGGCTCGAATCTGCGTCGAGCTGCGCTTTGCTGCCGTGGCTATCTCATGTGCCACGGCGGTTGAGGCAACCGCAACCCGGTGCGCGCCTTCCTTGCACGCGGCACCGACCGCCTTTGTGTCGCGCTCGACCGCAGCGCCGAAGGACTTGGCATGCGCCGACACGGCCGATTCGGTCGGCTGGGCATCGGCCGCATTCGCCGCGATGAACGGGGCAACCAGCAGGCACGCGGCGAGGAGGCCACGGGCAGCGCGCTTCACGGCGCGCGCCGAATCAGTTGCCGTCATGTCTGTCGTGGTCATCATGCCCGTGCCCGTGTTCTTCATGATCGTGGCCGTGGCCGCGGTCACGATCCTCGCGATCGCGGTCGTGATCGCGGTCGCGTTCATGCTCTTCCCACCGCTGTCGCTCTATTTCTCGCTCGCGCTCATGATCCTGATAGTGACGCTGATACTCTGGCTCATACTCCCGCGATCGCACGAAGTACACCGGTCGATTGCAGGCATTGTACTCACGACAGTGTTTGCGCCAATTTCTGGCGTGCTCCGGCGGGACATGCAGATAGATGGGCGGCGGCGGAGCGTATTGCGGCTCGATCACGACGGGCTGTGCGTAGAGGACCGGCGGCGGAGCCTCGTTGCCGAAACTGACTTGACCATACACGCCGGGAACGACCTGGCCCGACAACATGACGCGGACATCCACTCCGCCTGCATAGCTTGAGCCGGCGGCTAATACCGCCAATATCGCGATTAAACGCATAGTTAAAATCCTCTTCCGGACAGCGATGGGCCTGTTCAATCTGTTAGAAATAAGCTTGAGTCGAATCAAACCTCAGCCTACCTGTTCCTGAATATCGTGGCGGGTGCCGGCAAAGGATACCGGTCAGTCATTGTCGCGCGAGGTGCTTCATGTCTACCTGTGAGACAGTTCACATTCACCCATGACTGCAAATCGCGACAGCAGCATGCGCGATCAGAAAGGTGTACTGGCCGCCGAGCATTTTGCTTGCCGTGACGGCCACCCAGCGCGAGCGTGAAAAGCGACTATTGCACGCTGTAGCCGCGACCGGTTAAGCACGCCGCTTGAGCCCTCAGGTAATCCTGCCGCTTCGCGGCAGGAGCCGCCGCAGCCGCGCTACCCGCAGGCGGAGAATCGATTCCTGTTTGACCCGTGGCCCACTGCTGACATTCCGCGCGATCGGTCGCCTGCTGTTCAGTCGTCTGCCCATTCTTCGGATACGCAAATAGGTTGAGGTTTTCCGGCCCTTGGGTTGCCACTTGATTCGCGAGGGTCTCTGGGGCGCGGACGGTTTGATATTGACCTGCCGATCCGTTCCACTGATAGAAGTTGTCATTCGCGTAATAGTACGCAGCACCACCCCACCAATAGGTCGAGTAGTAGAGCGGCAGAGCGTCGAAGAACAGACCGTAGCCGAGAAAGCCAAAGCCGTCGTAAAAGCCAAAGCCGCCATAGCCAAAGCGGCCGTAACCGAAACCGCGCCCGCCGCGGTGCCAGCCATCGTGTCCGCCATGTCCGCCGCCGTGTCCGCCGTAGCCACCGCCATGGCCGCCGCCATGGCCACCGCCGAATCCTCCGCCTCCGTGACCGCCACCGCCACCGCCACCGCCACCGCCGTGGGCGTGCACGATGGGCGCCGCGCTCAGCATAAGTGCTGCGGCTAGCGCTATCGCGCCAATTCGCCGCTGGGTATTCACCGCTGGATTGATCATCACATCACCTCACATACTACGTGTGCAGATAGTTGTTAAAGATCGTTCGTCATCGCTGCACGGTTGGCCGGTCTCGCATCTAGATAGACCCACAGCACGTAGGATTTATTCCGGTATTTCCGCTTATGTTTTGTGCCACTGCAGATAGGTGCCGGTACGCTGATCCGTTGGCCGCATCATGCGAAAGAATTGAAGTACTGCGACCGCGGGTTGGACGGATCACGCGCGCGCCGCGACCTCGTCGATGTGTGCGAGCAGATCCGCAGGATCCGCATAAACACGGAAGGCACCCGCGCGTGCGAGTTCCTCCTCGCCGTAGCCACCGGACAGCAATCCTACGCCGAGCCCTCGCGCACGCTGCGCGGCGATCATGTCCCAGATGCTATCGCCGAGTACGAGCGAGTCGCGAATGTCGACACCTAGGCGGTCGGCCGCCGTGAGAAACAGATCGGGATCGGGCTTGGCGTATTTCACCTGATCCCGCGTGACCACCGGCACTTTGGCCGGATCGACACCAAGCGCGGCAAGATTGTGGCCGGCCGTCTCCATGCGCCCGCTGGTCGCGATTGCCCAGGGCGTGCCTTGCCCAGTCAGGTAGTCGAGCAACTCACGCGCACCGGGCAGCGGCTGCACGCTGGCCGACAGCGCGCGATATGCTTCGGCATGGCGGACGCGAAGCCGTTCCAGCCGCTCCGGTGTGTTGTCGAACCCGGTCTCGCGCAGCAGAATGTTTGCAAACAAACCGCCGCTCATGCCGATCTTGCGATGAATGCGCCACACCGACAGCGGGATCCCTTCTTGATCCAGTGAAGATTTCCATGCAAGTACGTGCTGGTAGACGCTGTCGATCAGCGTGCCGTCGAGATCGAAGAGAAAGGCCGTTTTGCTGCGTGTCATGCGCGTGGCGCTCCATGAAGGTTCGCTCGGGCGGTCGAGATTCTTCATTATGCCGAGCGGGCGGCGCCTCTGCGCAGCTTTTGCGAGGTTGCGCGGCGATTGGCCGGCTCAGCAGAGCGGAGGCAGCTCAGAACAAGTTGTCGAAACGGAAGGAATAGCCAAGTCCAAAAAGATGGTCCGGTGCCGCGCGATTCAGCCCCACGCCCGCACGAACATCGATCTGCTGTGTGGAAGTGATCCGAAAAGCGCCTCCCGAATCGAAGACTTGGGCAGCCACTCCGTGGCGCGGATGATCGGCGACATATTCCACGAAGAAGTCGGCACGCGCTCCAAACTGCCGCTCGATGGCGAACGTAGGTTCCAAGGTAGGATTGCTCGCCGGCTCACCTGGAAGGAAGAAGGCCGTGAACATGCCGCTTAAGCCCCAGCCACCGCCGATTTCCCTCGACCAGGGAAACTGTATGTACGCCCCATAACCCGAGCCTGCGAATCGACGCGTGCCGGTCGGCAATTCCACGCCCACCGTCGCGGATAGTTGGATGTCGCCGGGCAAAAGTCCCAATTGCCGTTTTATCGCCGGCGAGAAGTCCGAATACCCTGCTGTTGCCGGACCGCGCAGCGAATGGAAATAGTTGGGCAAATCGAACAGCACTTCCACGCACTGCGCGACGCCAATCCGCAGTCGACTATTCGATCCATCGATCACAGATGCGCCTTGCCGGATCGTCCAGTTGATCCCGTTCTCGAGCTGCACGCTGCCGCGAGGAACCACCCGGCTCGAGTTCGTTACGTCCGGCCGATCGGTGGCAATATCCGTGTCGCGATTGCTGCAATTGCCATCCTCCGCGGCCATTCCCTCGGCGTGCGCTGCTGAGAATTCCACCAGCGTCAGCACTAACGCCATCAGTATCTGTTGCTCTCTCACGTTCGCGCCCAGATCCAGTGTCAGCTAGGTACAATCGACATTAGGAGTTCGCGCGAGCCCGGTGAGTGTTCATGAGACTGCCAGACTCGCGGAAGGCGCGTTTTATTCCGGAAAACTGTAATATTTCCCATTTCGCGACACGTTCGAAAATGCACCGGCAATAGCGGTCACCCGCTCTTACCTGGAATCCCTTAAATATGCTTCGAAGAATTTGCGTGTTCTGCGGTTCTAATTCGGGAACCCGCCCAATTTATGAACAAGCCGCGCAGATTTTTGGCAGGCTACTCAGCCGGCGCGGCATTGAGCTTGTGTATGGCGGCGGCAATGTCGGTCTCATGGGCACCCTGGCAAACGCGTGCTTGAAGGAGGGAGGACGCGTCATCGGCGTGATCCCACAAGCTCTCGCCGACAAAGAACTTGCGCACACTGGCTTGCAGGAACTGCGCATTGTAAGTTCGATGCATGAACGCAAGTCCGTTATGGCGGATCTTTCCGATGCTTTCGTGTCTCTACCCGGTGGATACGGGACCTGGGAGGAGTTCTTCGAGGTTTTGACCTGGTCGCAACTCGGAATACAGCACAAAGCGTGTGCCGTATTCAATGTAAATGGATACTACGATCCCCTGCTCGAAATGGCGGACAAAGCGCTCACTGAGGGATTTGTTCGGCATGTTCACCGCGGCTTGTTGCTATCGGACTCTGATCCAGAGCAGCTACTGGATCGATTGACCAACTATTCAGTTCCTACCATCGACAAGTGGATCAGCCGGCCGGCACGGTAAAGGCGCGCTAGAATGGCGCGTAATCTATGCATGAAGCGGCCATGCGTTTCAACCATCTTAAATGCTATGGACGCGTAACAAAAATGCCTGCAGGTAACAAGGTTTCAGGTGCGGTTCGAATCGGCGTCGGCGGTTGGACCTACGAGCCTTGGCGAGGCACGTTCTATCCCGGCGACCTCCCCCAGAAGCGTGAGCTAGAATACGCCAGCCGCCGGCTCACATCGATCGAGATCAATGGCACTTATTACGGATCGCAGAAGCCGGCGAGCTTCATTAAATGGCACGACGAGGCGCCCGACGATTTCGTCTTTTCCGTCAAGGCGCCGCGTTACGCCATGAATCGAACGGTGCTTGCCGAGGCCGGCAGCACGATCGAGCGATTCTTCGCCGGCGGCGTGATGGAACTCAAGGACAAACTCGGTGCCATCAATTGGCAATTCTTGCCGACCAAGAAATTTGATCCGGCCGACTTTGAAGCGTTTTTGAAGCTTCTGCCTCGGGAAGCGGCGGCCCGCGCGCTGCGTCACGTCGTTGAGGTTCGACACGACAGTTTCCGCACTCCAGAATTCATTGCACTGGTGCGTCAATATGGCGTCGGCGTGGTGATCGCCGGCGATTCGCGCTACCCGCAGATTGCCGATGCGACCGCCCCGTTCTATTACGCCCGCATCATGGGAACCCAGCAGACGGAGGAATCCGGCTATTCCGACGCTGCGCTCAATCTTTGGGCGTCGCGGGCGCGAGCCTTGGCCTCAGGCGCTGAACCTGAGGGTCTTGAGTATGCCGTGCCGCAACGCGCGGACGGGAAGCCCCGCGACGTTTATCTTTACGTGATCGGCGGCCACAAGGTGCTTAACCCGGCCGCAGCGGTTTCCCTGATACGACGTCTTGGCTGATCCGCGAAGCTGGTTACGGCTTGCTGCTATTTGCGAACCGGAATGTCAATATAACTGTCGCTGTACCAGCGGATTTTAAGAGGCGCTTTGCCGTCGGCGATGGATTCCTCGCTCACGTCCCCTCCCGTACCATAGTTGATCTCGCGGTCGGGCCGCTTGTCGATGCCGAGAACCATCACGAGTCGGCTGCCGGCCTTTAGCTGTCGGCTCGTCATCCGCTCGCTCTTGAATGCCAACTCCTGTCGCTCGCCCGCCTTGAGGAGGTGGCGATGAGTGCGGTCTCGCGCATAACTCGCACGGAATTCGTAAGTCGGGCTGAAAAGGCGGACGTAGTCGCCGTCGGCGAGGAGCTCGTACAAGGCGACGCTCAGGTCCATGTCCATTTTATTGACGGTGAAATCGAGTCGACCCGAGAACACCCCGTTAAACTCGGTTGCCTTGGTCAGAGGTTCACTGATGAAAATTGTGCTGTGGCGCGGCGCCAGACTCCTGTTGATGAAATCGGTTGATGGCGTCCAGGCGGCATCGGTGCGATCGGCGAAACTCACCGTCTGCTGGATAAACGCGTCATTGGTTTTCTTGTGCTGAGTGAGCCGGTGATTCGCGCCGGTTGCAACGCCGTCCAGGTAATACCTCACCGATTTATCCGCCATGGCGTCCAACGAGGTTGCATGCTGCCACTCGTTTGCCCCCATGACCTGGTAGTTGACGCTTCCCTCCAGCAAGGACGGCATCGAGGTGCCCTTTAGGACATGATCAAACCACTGAAAGCGAAGTTCGCGAAAATCCACGAGCGCGGCCGAGTCAACTTGATAACCATGCAAACTGGTTGCCGACCCAAGCTGCATCATGGCGTCATCGTAGGGACCGATGATCAACGAGTCGTCGGCGTGCGGGTTGTACCGATGATGCTGGGTAAAGTAATACAAGTCACCCGGCTCATTTGCAGCGAAGTATCCGGTCATGGTGAGCACCGGAATATTGACCTGTGCGAATTGATCGCGATACGGCATCACCTTTTGCCAGAACCGATCGTAGCTTGGGTGATTGAGCCAGCGAATAAAGATCGGATTGTGCTTTCCGTATAGTCGGCCCAAGTCTCGGTAGCGCCTTCCGCTCCTGTACCACTTCTGATCCAGCGCGCGCCACTTCGCCGGGTCGTCGTCGGCGCCGTTCTCCGATGTGCCGCTTCCGGCCATCTGCAGCGACCATGAGTACGCCGCGTTCTTGAATATGCTGCCTTCCATGGGGAAATTTATTCCGGGTACCGTCGATGCTGAAGTAGCAATGGCTTTGAGCGCAGGGGGCAGGCGCTTGGCGGCAGCCCAGGGCGTCAAGCCGCTATAGCCCTCGCCATACATTCCCACCCGCCCGTCGCTCCACGCTTGCTTGGCAATCCAATTGATGACGGCACGCGCATCTTCGCCGTCGCGCTGGAAGGGAATAAAACTTCCGGAGCTTTTTCCCCTGCCGCGGGCGTAGGCAACGACTCCCACATAGCCATGCGCGGCGCAATCTTTCGCGGAGTTCTGCGAGTCGTCAATCCTGAACTCGAGCAGCGTGGGCAGCGGATTGGCGAGGCTGTTTGGACGAATCACAACGGCAGAGATGCTCGCGCCGTCTGGCGTTCGAATGAGAATTTCGTCGTCAACCGTGTAGCGTCGATGATCATCCTCTGCGTTGAGCAAGACGACCAACGGTCCGAAGGTCCGATAGGCATCGTACGCCACGTATTTCCAGATCAGTTCCACGGCGTCTGCCTGATCAATGCTGTCCGTGCCGCGTTGTTGATCAAATGCTCGTTGCAGCGCCTCCTGAAAAGCGGCGGGAGGCGTCCCCAGCCATCGGGCAACGGTGTGGGCATCGTGATCATTGAGGCGGCGAATCGATTCGCGGAACGTACTGGTAAACGCCTCCGCAAATGTCAATCGATTTTGTGCCTCGAGTGCCTTCGCGTGGGCGTACAAGTCGTATGTCAACGAGCGGCCGACGGGGCGGCCAAAATCCGTTTTTCGCCGCCGTTCGCGCAGGGATTGCCGCGAGATATCGGCCGCTGCGTAATCGCCGACAGCCATTTGCAGCGCCGACAAATTTGCCAGGTACCGTTCAGGGTCAGAGTCCTGGTAGACAGGAATGAGCCGCGCTGCCAAATCACTCATGATCGCGCCTGTCCTGGGATCCGACGGAGTCGCGGGCGGCCGAAAATCGAATTCCGGCGCTCCCCATGCCGGCGATGGCGCCGCCCAAAACCAAAGCAGCAAAAGACACTTTGCCGCGAACGTGCAGCCCATGGCGAGACTTTGGATCGGCTTTTTCACTGATCGTCTGCCGGCACGGGTGCCCTCGGCGCCTTGACGAGGTGTAGGGTTTTCGAGAAAAGAGCGTGCGCCTCGCCGGCACCGCCGACATGGATGATTCCGGTGTGCCCAAGCTCATGTGTGAACACGTCAATGACGAGTTCCAAAACATCATCGTCGAGCGCGCCAAAGGTGCCGTCGATGAGGACCCACGGCGGTGTTTGGATCAACATCCGCGCAAACACCAGGCACAGCTGCTCGTCCTGGCTCAATTCCCGGTCCCAGCGCCGGGTCTCATCGAGCAGCGGCGCGAGACGTTCAAGCCCGAGCCGGAATAGCGCGCGGTTGAAAGCGCTCGCACTGAAACTTTCGGCCTTCAACGGATATGCAAGAACCTCTCGCAAACTGCCGCGCGGCAAGTACGGGGTGCCGCGCGGCAAGTAGAAAATCTGCTCGCCCCGCGGACGGGTGATGCATCCGGTGCCCCAGGGCCACAGGCCTGCCAACGCGCGGAACAGCTGGGTTTTTCCCGTGCCGGGGGCGCCTAAAATCAGGACGCGCGCTCCCGCGGCCACCACGACATTCGACTCTCGGAGCATGTCGGCATGCGCGGAAGACACGCTTTCCAGTTCATCGATCCTGATCGAGCCGGGGTCGCCTTCTGCATAGGCGATGCGGCTTTCGAAGCCGCGCGGTTCATGAGTGCTGACGACGGCATGACGGAAACTCGCCACGCGAAGCAGCGTGGCTCGCCAGTCGGCAATGACACTGAAGTTGTCTATGAACCAGCGCAGCGACGATTGTGCTTGAGTAAACGCGCCGGCGGCCATCATGAGACCGCCAAATGAAACTTTTCCCGTGAAATATAGCGGTGCGGCGACCAGTATGGGTGCAACAATCGTAACCCAGCCGAACCCCGACGTAACCCAGGTAAGATTGGTATGGCCCCATACGATGCGGCGCGTCGCGCGCAGCACGTCGCCAAGATGGCGTTCGATGCGGCGCCTTTCATCCGCTTCACCCGCCGCCAACGAAATATCGTCGACGTGTTCATTCACGCGCACCAGCGAAAATCGCAGGTTGGCCTCGCGTGCGTATCGCTCTGCGTTACGGTTGATGAGGCCTCGCCCGACCCAATAGCTCAAGAGAGAGCCGGCGCTTGCGTAAACAATGGCGGCCCATACCATGAAACCCGGAATCGCATAATCCCGATCGCCGAAACGCAGCGCAAAGTCGCTCGAAAGGCCCCACAGCACGCCGGCAAACGTGCCGAACAAGATCGAAGCCTGGAGTAGTCCGATGCCAAGATCGGCCGACAGTTCGCAGAGTTTCCTCGCATCCTCGTGTATGCGCTGATCCGGGTTGACGCCCATCGTTCCCGCATTGGCCAACCAGAACGCCCGGCGCGGCATGAGCCAATCTGCAAGAAGACTGCGGACCAAGCCTTCGCGAAGTTTGACCTGGAGGGTTTCCGAGAGCCACCGCTGCATCACATTGAGGACGAGAAGAAAGCCGGCGATGACAAAGAACACCCCGAGTTGAAAGAAAAAGTCCCTCAGATCGCGACGCGATAGGGCATCGAAGAACGGCTTGTTCCAGCTGTTGAGGCGAATCTGTCCATAGGCCGTGGCAACGATGACGAGCACGATCACCGCCATCAAGATCGTCAGCGTCCTGCCGACCGGCGAGTTGAAGATCGCGCGGATGACCAGCCCGAGCTGCCGCAAGAAGCCCAATTGGGTACTTTTGGCGTCGGGCGTGCCGGCGACTTTCGTATTGGGGTCTGTCACGGTGCCCTGGGTTCTTCCACGTTTTCAGACTTTACACTGTGTACCGTGTTGCCGCTTCGGCGTCCTGTAGGACGTTCCTGACACTCCTTTGGGCCCTGCGCTCTTGCGGGGGTCGAACAAATAGGCGCATAACGCGAAAAATAGCGGGGACTTCCCCCAACCAAAAACAGGATACACATGTCGCGAGTACTCATTGCCGATGATCACGCGGTCGCCAGGGCAGGCTATAAGCAGTTCCTGGAGGCAGAGGCCGGCATCACCGTCATTGGCGAGACCTCAAGCGGCAGCGAAACCTTGGACCAGCTGCGCCGCCAAGACTGGGATTTGCTGTTGCTGGACATCCATATGCCCGACCGCAGTGGACTGGATATCTTGAAGCATGTCACCAGCGGATTCCCCAAGGTACGCGTGTTGATCATGAGTGGACTGCCGGAGGCGCAATACGCCCGAAACGTGCTTCGAGCCGGTGCCAGCGGGTATGTGTCCAAAGGCGGTTCGCCCGAGGAACTCTTGAAAGCGGTGCGCACGGTTCTCGTGGGGCGCCGATACGTCAGTGCCACCCTTGCAGAATCCATGGCGGCAGACTTGGAAGCATCGCACGATCACGACCAGCCCTTGCACGACCGATTATCCGTCAGAGAATTTCAAATTTTCGGTAAATTGGCAGCGGGAGCCGGCGTGGGGGCTATCGCCGAAGAGTTGAGCCTGAGCGTCAAAACCGTCAGTACTTACCGAGCACGCATTTTGGAAAAGATGAATTTCACGAGCAATGCAGACATGACGGCGTACGCACTGCGCAACGGTCTCATTCTCTAGACAAAGCTCAGGAGAAATACCATGCCGGATAAAGTAACCAGCTCACCGAGCACGGCGCCGCGCAAAAATCTAAAGGAAGATGGCATCACCAATCCGAAGGACGGCCGCGGACCCTTAAGAAAATCCGACGACTCCTCGACGAAGCTTCCTCTTCATACCGGCGCGCCTAGGACGACGCGTCCCCACTGATCGCAAGCCGCCGCGCCTTCCCGGAAGCCGCAGATTTCAGCCCGCCGTTGGGGTGGCATCAAACTGTGCAAAGCGCAGTGCATCGGCCTGATCGTCCGATTGGGCCGTCGCAACATCGCACTGCGATTGCAGTCTTTTCGCCTGCTTGCGCAGCTCGCGGCTTTCCAGCTGAAGCATGTACTTGCGCGCCGCACCGGCGGCGTCATCAGGAAGAGTGAGAGCTTCGCTATCACGCGCGGCCGCTCTAAGGTTGAGCGATTTGATTTCATTTCTGACATTCTCGGCAGGATGCGAGTCGTTGGCGACGCTGCCGCAAAAGAATCCGTTGGCATCGAGCTCCGCATCGTCGACAACGATCTGCGATTCCATGATGGGATCGCCGATTGCCTTGATGGTCTCAAGCGTGGCTCGTCGCGTTGACCTGACATCTGACTCCGTCGACCTGTCCCAGCCGGTGAATTGGTAAACGTACACGTCAGTCATGAATCTCTCCCATATGACGGGATCTGCCTAACGAGTGTAACTGTTACACCCTCGCCGTCTGTGCGGTGGCGTACCAAAGACGGGAGCTGTGCGGGACTCACAAAAGCACGGGCAGGTCCGCCGCAATCAATTCAATGGGTTATGCATCATCATTTTCGTGTCACGACGGGCGCGACATTGGAGCGCGACACCCATCCGGTCCGGCCCGCATGGGTTTGCACCAGGAAAAATCCCTCATGCTCCGCGGTGATTTTCACTGTCTCCGCTTCCGGCAGCAAAAACAAGGCGTCTCCCATGGGAACCGGCGACACACGAACTGGGCTGGCCGGCACGATCACTACTCCTTCGTGCAGCAGTGGCCATAGCGCAAGGGCATTACTTGCCGTCAGGCTGATCATGGAAATGCCCAACAGCAAGGCAGCGCGACGCAACCATGGACGTCGGTACAAAAGTCGCACAGCGAGCGCGCTTGCACCCACGATCATGAGCCCGGTTACGCCGATCCAGAATAAAGCGAACGGACTGGCGAAGCGCACCAGCCGCTCGAAGGTGCTGCGAGACGGTGCGGACAAATGCGCCGATGCGCGAACGTAGCTCAAATTGGCGTCGATGTCGGGATCGTTCGGCGACAGCAAGTGCGCACGCTCATAGTTCAGTACTGCCATACCGGGTTTGCCTTGGCGCATGTAGGCATTTCCCAAGTTATATAGGCCCGCGGCGGAATAACCCTCTGGCGCGGACTGCGCATGGAGTTGTCCCGCCCCCAGGAGCAGGTTGAGCGCAAGGACCGCGAGGGGCGCGCAGTTCTTCATCGCGTCGCCTCATCCGTTAGCCCTCGGCGTACAGCGCGCATCCACCGTGCAAAATCAGTGGAGCGAAGATCGTGGTCCGAATATTTCGATTCATCCGCGAGTGCGAACAGCTGTTCAATATCGGGATCAGCGTTCAAGCGATCTCGCACTTCGGCCGCCGTTACCTTCTCCGGCGCCACCTGCCATCGGACGGCAAGTGTTTGTTGCAAAGCATCGCGTGCCGCATTGAAAAATACCGCGGGGTTCCCGGCACGAGCTACGGCTTCCAATTGCGCAATCACTCGCTTATTCATTTTCGCCGCAAGGCGGTGGCGTGCCGATACGCGCTCGGTTGGATTGCTTCGGCGTCGAAGTCCCACCCAGCATCCGGCAAAGGCCAGTGCCAGAAGCGACGGGATTGCCAGAAAGCGCGGCTGCAAGGATGGCGGAATCAGCGAACTGACCCTTGACCCGGCAACGACGTGATCAGGCTTGAGTCCCGCGGCCGCCATATTCGCGGCCGCAGAGACACCGCTCGCAGCAACTTGCGGCGCCGTCAGCGTGCTGTCGGCCAGCGAGGGCGAAATTGTCACACTGAGCGGCGCACTAAGTGTCGTTTCGTAGCGCTTCGTGTTGGGATCAAAATAACTGAAGCTGAGCGCAGGAAGAGTTTGGGCTCCAGGCTTCGATGCGATGAGGGGCTGTTCGAAGACCTTCTCGCCTTTGTGTCTAAGCGGATCATTGGTATTGAACGTCGATTTTGGCGGGTAAGTCTTCCAAGACTCAACATGATCGAGCATGGCGCTGTCGACTCGGTCAAAGTTGCCGGAGCCGACCACCCGCATGCGTAAAGTTAGCGGATCACCGACATCCGCTTTGGCTGGTAAGACATCGCTCTCGATCGCGAAGCTACCGATCGCACCGTGAAAGTCGGCCGGACGTCCCTCGGCAGGAAGCGCCAAGACCTTCAATTCCTGCGACGGACTTTGGACATTGATGTCCTTGGGCACGCTCGCACCGAAGAAATTTTGCCAGAATGGATCGCCAAATTGATCGTCGAGGGCGGACTCGCGCCGCGGTCGAGTCCTGATTTTCACGGTGAGGGGCACCTCAGCCGAGAGCGGAAAGCTGCCCGGCTTCACGACCGATAAGACGCTGCGCCAGGTGAGCAATACAAAGGCCTGACCGTCAATCAGCTTTTCGCTGCGCTCAGGTTGGTGCGAGAGATTGTTCAGCGTGAAGTCATCCCCCGTCAGCTTCGGCAGGCCGTTGAGCGAAGTGACGAATCCAGAGCGCATTCCCAGTTCGATTTCTACGGGAATGCTCTCCCCGACATAGACCTCGCGCTTCGGCACGCTCAACCGCACGTAGGCGGAGCCGTCTTCGGTCAAACGAACTCCTTTGGGTATCGAGCCGCCCGCCAGGATGGGCGGAGGTTTGGGAGCCTGGGGGCTGCTGGATCGCGGCGCTCCCGCGCTACCGGGCAGCGCATTGACTTGCAGTACGAGCGGCTGTGATTTCGGCGTGACGCCCGGGATGCTGAAAATCCCGGCGATTTGCGGCGTAACGCGTACCACGATCGATGTCGAGGGAAGCGTCGTGCCGTTAATGATTTCAATCTGGCGGGTACGGCCGATGATTTCGAATTGCAAACCAGAAACCACCGGCATGGTGATGGGCGCCGCGCCATCGCCCAGGTTGGTGATCGTGAACCTCGCTGACTCGCCCAGCGTGATTTGTGCGGGCTGGATCGTGGCGTATACCAACGGGTCGTCAGCGATGGCCGGTGCGGCTAAAACAAGCAGCAGGCTGACGATTGCGATCAGCCATCTGCCGTGATTGCGATTCGTGTTCATCACCAATTCTTGAATGGCTTGTCCGGCGGACGAGCTGCATTGCGTTGCGCCACTGGAACCGGCAGCGAAGGATGCTCGTCTCCCTTCACTGAATCGAGCAGTTCGCGCGCCTCTTCCCGCGTCATCTGACCGGGAACGCGCTGATTGTCGGCGGCTTGCTTATCATTGTCTGACCCCTGTGGCTCGCCTGGCTTGGGCGCTGCAGGTGGCTGGCCAGCACTCTTCGGGGGCGTGTCCCCTTTCGGCGGTGGCGGTGGGTCCCCTTTGGGCGGTGGATCCCCTTTCTGTGGTGGCGGTGGATCCCCTTTCTGTGGTGGCGGTGGGTCCCCTTTGGGCGGTGAGTCCCCTTTCTGTGGTGGCGGCGGCCCGCCTTTGGGCGGTGGGTCCCCTTTCGGGGATTGGCCCTGCTGTCCGGAGCTCTTGTCCTGCTGTGGATTTGGGTTATTATGCTGCTGGAGTGCATCGATCTTGCGCTTCACCAGATCCCGATTGAACTTGACGTCCGCATCATCGGCACGCAATTGCAGCGCGGTCTCATAGGCCTTCACCGCATCGTTCCACTTTTGGAGAGTTTCCTGAGGGGAAGACTGCTCGGTCTTCTGCCCGGCGCGGTACAGCGCATTGCCCAGGTTGTAGTAAGCGTCTTCTTGGACGGCCAGCTGCTTCAAATCGCTCGACGGCGCATGGCTGATGGATTGTTCGAACGATTGCGCGGCTTGGGGGAACTGAGCGGCCCTGTATGCGGCTGTCCCGGCATTGTATTCCAGCACGGGCCGTTTCGCGTCGAGCGCAGGCGCGCCATGCGGGAGCGGCGCGCCTGGTGTGTCCTCGCCCGCAGCTTGCGCGGGTGCGTGCCCATCCATCATTAAAATGATTGCGAACATGGCCGCGGCCTTGGGTGTTGCCGAGTCTCGTGCGCCGTCGCGCCGGCGCGTGCCGATGAGAAGACTGGTAAACAACATGGCAAGAGACGCAGCCAGGGGCCATTGATATCGCTCGGTGTATATTTTCCGCTGCCGCGATGCGAGTTCGTGTTTCGCGATCGATCCAAGAACGGTCTGGAATACGGCTTCCAAACCCTCCCCCTGAGTCCCCAGCGGCACGTAGAATCCGCCGGTGGCGGCTGCAACGGCTTTCAGCGTCGATTCATCCAGCTTTGATTTGACGAGTGCCCCGCCCTCGTCCTTGACGAATCCGCCGCCTTGAGCTTGATCGATTGGAATCAAATCGCCGGCCGCGGTTCCCACACCCACCGTGTAGATCTTGAGTCCATCCGACTGTGCCGCCCCTCGAGCCGTCTCCACAGCGCTACCCTCAAGGTCCTCGCCGTCGGTCACAAGGATCAATATTTTATCGCTGGCGGCCCGGCGGCGCAGAGCAACCTGCGCGGCCTGGATGGCGCTTGAAATATTCGTGCCGCCGTTCGGGATCGTGTTGGTGTCGATCGCCCTTAAGGATTCGCGAAACGCGCCATAATCCAGCGTAATGGGGCACGCCAAGAAGGCGGTTCCCGCGAACGCCACGATGCCAATTGCATCGCCGTCCAATTGCTTGGCGAAGTCGTCGATGGCGAGTTTGGCCCGCGTCAGCCGATCGGGTTTGACGTCCGGTGTCGACATGCTGCGCGAGGTGTCGATCGCAAATATGATTTCGTTTCCCCGGCGGCTGACCTGTTCCCAGCGAAACCCCAGGAGCGGGCCTGCGAGGGCAACGAATAGGCAGATCATCGCCCCGAGAAACAGCCCGCGCTGCACGTTGCGCTTCCTGAGCGAAATGGACCGGGTCAATTGACGGCGCAGGTGCGCTGAGACGAACTTCGCGAGGGCAGCGTGTTGGCGCGCGTCGTAGAGGCGCCACAGCAAAACGAGCAGCGCGACGGCGAGAACCGCCGCAGACAGCCACAAGGGGCTGCTGAAGCTCACGGCAATCTCCGCAGTCGAGTGTGCTGCAACGTCAGGCTCAGTCCAAGAATGGCGAGCGCTGGAATGAGCGCCCAAGGATACAGCTCTTCGGTATGCTCGAACTTCTGCACCGTTTGCGCGTTCTTCTCGAAGCGATTGATCTGCTCGTAGATTTTCTGCAGGGAATCGGTGTCCGTCGCACGATAGAATTTTCCGCCGGTCTCGTCAGCCACGGCTTGAAGGGTCTTTTCGTCCACATCCACCTTGACCGTGATCAGCCGCGCGTTGCCTGCCGCGTCTCTTACCGGAATGAGCGCATCGCCACGCACGCCCACACCCACGGTATATATTTTCACGCCCATGGCCTTGGCTGCCTCGGCGGCGGCGAGCGGCGAGATCTTGCCGGTATTATTCACGCCATCCGTGAGCAGAATGAGCACTTTCGATTTCGCCGGCGTAAGGCGCAGTCGATTGACACCGGCAGCTATCGCCGATCCAATCGCCGTGCCGTCGTCGGCGCCTCCGACGGTGACGCGCTCCAGGTTTTGTTGCAGCCAATCATGATCGAGCGTGATAGGACTGACCAAGTAAGGAGCGCCTGCGAAGGCAATCAGACCGATGCGATCATCGGGCCGCTCATCGATGAATTTTGAAACCACGGATTTGACTACTTCAATGCGATTGACCCTTTGATGGTCGATTTTAAAATCCAGGGCCTGCATCGATCCGGAAACATCCAGCCCGAGCACGATATCGATGCCGTTCGCCGTGATCTCAGTTCGGCTATGAGTCCGTTGCGGACGAGCGAGTCCGACTATCATCAAGGCGCAGGCGAGAAGCGGCAGCGCCCATGCCCACAGACCCACACGGCTGCGGCTGGCGCGAGCAGCCTCGCGTGCCAGGCTGACGTCGGAAAATTCGATGGCGGCGACGGGACCGCGCCGTCCACGCCAGAACATCACAACCGGCAGCAGCGCCATCAGCCAAAACCACTCAGGCTGTAGGAAGCGCGTCATGAGCCTCCTGAACCGTGGACACCTCTTCAAGCTCGGCCGTTGCCAGCACAAAAGCGCGCGCGCTCTGACGCAACGTCTCCATGTTCTGCGTGGTGAGGGCTACTCCGGCAAATTTGACGAAATCGCACTGATGCAAGAACTCTCCGAGCAGCGCCTGATGCCGGGCAAGCGATGCATTCGCAGTTTGCAGTAGATCGCGCAGAAATTCCTCGGTCGTCCGCCGGGTAACCGCGACCTCGAATTGTCTCTCGATATAGTTGCGCACGATGTCTGACACCGCAGTGGAGAACTCCCGTGCGCCCGCCGGCTGCATGAGGGTTCGAATGTCCTCCAGGCGCTGCAGCGCGATCTCGTATGGCAGTAGGATGCGCGCGCGCGGGCTGCGCCGCCAACGCCAAAAGCCATAGATGGCCAAGGCGAGAATCACCACGCTCGCGATGACAGCGGGCAATGCCCAGTTGGGCGCGACGTACTTCGGTCCCCGGATGTCGCGGATGTCTTCTTCGGGGACCTGAGCCACTGCGCTTGGCGTGGACGCCGCGGACCGGTCGGGGTCGGCTGCGGGCGCAGGTGCGGCCGACAGGGCCGCCCCCATGAACACGCCGGCCAATCCCACTGCCGCGACGGCGCGCATGCCGGATAAGCGCCCGCTCATACGCGTCGGCGCTCTCGAGTCTTGAAGAACCGCTGCAGGGCCGGCATGTAGGGTGCTCCCGTCTGCAACTGCAAAGTGTCGATACCCTCCGCGCGAAAGTCGCTCACCAGCCGGCGCGCTCTTTCCGCGGACAGTTCTTTGAAACGCTGCCGGATGGCGGAACTCGCGGTATCGAGCTCGATCACCTCGCCGCTTTCCGCATCCTCCAGCGCAATGATGCCGACATTCGGAAGTTCCTTCTCGCGCGGATCTTCGACGTGCACGGCAACCAGGTCGTGACGGCGATTTGTGCGGCGCATGGCGCGGCGCAATTCGGCTCGTGCGGCTGTCGGGTCGCGGGGCGTCTCAAAATCTGAAATGAGGAATACGATCGCCCGCCGATGCAACAGCCGGTTGGCGACATCGAGAGCTTTGACGGTGTCGGTGCCTGTCGCCTCGGGCGTATGGTAGAGAATGTCCCTGACGACACGCAGTACGTGACGACGCCCTTTTTTCGGCGGCAGGTAGCGCTCGACCCGGTCGGTGTAGAGCAGCAGACCGACTTTGTCGCTGTTGCGAATGGCGGAAAATGCCAAAACGCTGGCCAGTTCCGCCGCAAGGTCGCGTTTACTCGCGGCACCGGAGCCAAAATTTCCAGAGGCGCTGATATCCACCAACAAAAAGATGGTGAGCTCACGCTCCTCGGTAAATTTTTTGACAAAGGGCCTGCCGGCCCTGGCCGTGACGTTCCAGTCAATCGTGCGGACCTCGTCGCCGGGTGTGTACTCTCGCACTTCATCGAAGTCCATTCCGCGGCCCTTGAATACCGAATGATATGCACCGGCGAGACTGTCATTGACCATGCGGCGAGTGCGGATCTCCAGCTGCCGCATGCCGCTCACGATGGCTTTGCTCGACTGGGTGGTCTGCCGCGGCATCGTCAAGGCACCGGCAATGCATTGAGAATTTTTTCGATGACATTCTCAGAGGAAATATTTTCCGCTTCCGCCTCGTACGTCACCGACACCCGATGGCGGAGCACGTCAAGCGCGATCGATTTCACGTCCTGCGGGATCACGAAGTGGCGGCCGCTCAAGAAAGCCATGGCGCGCGCGCCCAATGTCAACGCAATGGTTGCGCGCGGCGAAGCGCCATTCTGGATGTAGCCGTTTAAATTCAAGGATGCGGCAATCGGCGGTCGGGTTGCGAGTACCAGATCAACGATGTAATCGCGTATCTTGTCATCGACATACAGCGTATTCACGACGTGTCGCGCCTCGATGATTTGCGCCGCGCTTACCACGGTGCGGGGAACGATCATGGCTTCGGTCGTCGCCATTGCATCGAGAATGGCGCGCTCTTCGCTGCGGTTTGGATAGGTGACAATCACCTTCATCATGAATCGATCGATTTGCGCCTCGGGGAGCGGGTACGTTCCCTCTTGCTCCAAGGGATTCTGGGTGGCAAGCACCAGGAACGGCGTGGGCAGGCCATAGGTCTCATCGCCAAGCGTCACCTGGCGCTCCTGCATCGCTTCCAGCAGAGCACTTTGTACTTTGGCCGGCGCCCGATTGATTTCGTCCGCGAGGATGAGATTGCTGAAAATCGGCCCGTGCTTTGTCCTGAACGCTCCATCCTGCGGGTTGTAAATCATCGTTCCCACGATGTCAGCCGGCAGCATATCGGGTGTGAACTGCAGCCGTTTGAAATCCAGGGCGATGCAATTCGCCAATGTCTTCAAGGCGAGCGTCTTGGCCAAGCCAGGGACACCTTCCAACAAAACATGCCCGTTGGTAAGCAGGGCAACCAACAGTCTGTCCAGCAGGTGTTTTTGGCCCACGATGACGCGCGCCATCTCCTGCTGGAGCGGACGGATCCAGGCCGAACTCGCCGCGACCGTGTCGCGTGCCGCGCGCGTCCCCGGGTCCGCCGCACTCGCCAAGGGAAGCGGTTCTCGAATGGCGGGGACGGGCTCATACCTAGCGTTCTGCTCAATGAGCGGCGGGGCCGCTTTCTGATTCATGCATAGATCCTTTTTGACGAAATTCCGAGACTACGGGAGCCAAACCGCGAAATCGTCCAAAGACGCTGGAGTTCGCGAATGAGGCTTTGAACTTGGGGAGGGCCTTCGGTTCCCCGATAACGGCAACACGCGGCGTAAAACTAGAATTCTCCGTAACCTCGCGCCATTGCCGCAGCAAAAATTGGCAGGAATGCAAAAAGCGCCAGTTCCGCGTACAGATATCGACGCACCTTCCGGATTTCCGCGTCACCCGGCAAGGCACCCGATTTTCGCCAGCGCACCAACGCAACCGTGGGAGGCAGCGACAATATCCCGATCGCCGCGAAACCGGCGATCTTGGCCCAGAAAAAAGCGTTATGGGCATAGTACGCCCATCCCTTGGCGGCAAAAATAGCTCGGCAGAAGCCGATCACGATGACTGCGGCTGCCAGGATTCCGTATCCCAGATCCATCGAGGCGATGCGTGCGAGCGTTGCGCCGCTCATGCCGGGGCGAATGGCCCAAAATTCGGCAAATAAAATCCCGAAAATGGCAAAGATCAGGAGATGGTGGGCTATTGCGAGAGACAGATCGAGCATGGCAGGGTGATCCTAATCCGCATGCCTCTCGATATCAATTCACCCGCCGTGCTCGATAAAGGCCGCGCGATGGTCATGTAAGGGCTAGCTGAGCGTTGAATTTATTCAAAGTGTGCTTCAGACCGCGGATATTTCCTACGTCGGCACGCGCGCCGGGTTGTTGAATCCGCAGCTGTGACGGGCGCTGACGCCGTCAAGACGTGGTTGGGATGCTTTGTTTATTCATCGGCATAAATCGCCGCAAAGGTTTTGCGCAGGGCATTTTTTTGGACCTTGCCCATGGTATTTCGCGGCAGCTCATCAATGAGAAGGATTCGCTTCGGCACTTTGTAGCGGGCCAGGCGCGCTTTGACCGAATCAAGGATCGCTTCTTCCGAAAGAACAGCGCCCGGCTTCGGCACCACGGCCGCAGTAACGCCTTCGCCAAAATCCGGATGTGGCACCCCGAACACCGCACTTTCCAGCACGCCGGCCAGCGCATCCAACTCCGTTTCGACCTCTTTGGGATATACGTTGTAGCCGCCGCTGATTACAAGATCCTTGGCCCGGCCAACGATGTGCACGTAGCCGTCGCGATCAATGCGGCCTACATCACCCGTATTGAACCATCCGTCGACGCTGAACTCACTGCGCGTTTTCTCCTCGTCCCTCCAATAGCCAACAAACACATTGGGACCCTTGACTTGAAGCGTCCCAATTACATCCGGCTCGGCCTCGACCGCACCGGTTTCGGCATTGACCACTCGGATCGTTGTGCCCTTCAGCGGTGGCCCCACTGACCCCGGCAGGCGCAGACCGTCATAAGGGTTCGACGTATTCATCAGGGTCTCGGACATTCCATAGCGCTCTAGAATGACCTGACCGGTGCGCAGCAGAAATTCGCGGTGGGTCTCCGGGAGCAATGGGGCTGACCCCGAGATGAACAAGCGCACCGTTGCAGTAGTGTCTTGGTTGAGTCCAGGCTGCTGCAACAGACGGGTGTAATGGGTCGGGACACCCATATACACAGTCGCATCCCGCAAATGCTCGACGGTCTGTGCGGCATCGAACTTCGTCAATAAAAACAGACTCGATCCGGAGGCGAGAACCGTATTGATCGCGGCGAACAAGCCGTGAATGTGAAACAGCGGCAACGTGTGCAGCAGCACATCGCTGCGCGTAAAGCGCCATGCCTCGGCCAGTACGGAGGCGTTCGATGCGAGATTGGCGCGCGTTAACATCGCGCCTTTTGGGCGCCCAGTGGTCCCGGATGTATAGACAATCGCCGCGATCGCGTTCGGGTCGAACACTTTAGGCAGTTCGAAATCACCTGCACGCTCGGCAGCCAAAGCGAGCAGCGACCCGTCGCCGTCAGCACCCAGCGTCTCGAGCGCAATTCCCGCCTCTCTCGCCAGCGGCGCGATCAAGTGCCGGTCTTGCGGCCGAATGACGGCGACTCGCGGCCGCGAATCGCGCAGCAAATAGTCGACTTCGTTCAGCGTGTTTGCAACGTTGATGGGTACAAATACAGCGCCCAAACGCAGGCAGGCAACATAGAGAACAACCGCTTCCGCGGACTTATCGACTTGAACCGCGATGCGCTCGCCCGGCAGCAAGCCGCGCCGGGTCAGCGCGGAGGCGATCCGGCCAGACTGTTCGCGCAGCGCTGCATAGCTGACCTCTCGGCCCTGCGATGTCTTGAGAAACACGCGGTGCGCGCCGCCGGGGGTCTCTTCCACCCAGCCCGACGGATCGGTTGCGAATGACATGGCGCATCATACAATGGCGCCAATAGGCTCGTCGTCAGCTGCGTCCAAATCGGCGTCACCATTGCATCTGCAAGTCCCGCATCCGTCAACTCCGCGGCGCGCGAACCATCAATAGTGAGGCGGCCGTTCCTGCTCTGCCGACCGCATCTCTTCGGACGGCGCGCCTTCGAGCCGTTCTCTGACTACCTTGAGTTGCGCTTCCAGCACCTGGATTTCCCGATGCTGTCGAAAAACCACGTCGCTGAGCTCGGCCATGGCGCGTTCGAGATAGGCAATCTTGGACTGGACTTGTTCCAAGGACTCATCATGCATCGGGGCAGGAGCCTAGTACTTCACGCCGTAAAATATGTAGTCGGCCGAATATGTCGCGCGCAGCTGTTGCCCGGCCTGATCCTGACGACACCCCACCGTTGGAGGATTGCCCCCTACGGTATTCAAGCGTTGAACGTACTGCACGCCCGTGAAGAGACCATTCCCGGAGGTCGCCTTGGCACGCAGCAGCAGCCATGGAATCGAGTCCGGCTTCGGGCTTTCAGTGCGACCGACCACCTCCCCAATCACTTTGCTGCCGTCATTGGCTTCCCAGGTCGGGCCGGCGTAGTGCTTACCGACACTCTTGCCTGTCTTGGTGAACAAGCCGGCCTCCGGCTGTTTGAACGACCACTCAAACTGAGAAGGATCGTTCTTCGCAGGCTGGCATTGATAGATCTGGACACCGTTGGCACGCAGTTGCGCGATCAGCCCTGGAGATCCGGGTACGCGCAACGGTCCGGGTACGGGGGGTGCGGTCGCGCATCCCGCCGCCAGCACACACACGGACATCTGGAGCATTCGGGGAAACGACAGAAGATTCATACGCCTACTCTCCTATTTGAGCACCCGTGTCGCGCATTATGGCAGCACTTGCGCCTGACGAGTGGAGGTGAATTGCGCTATTGTGCGCGCATCATGCTACGAAAGCCCAAGCGGCGCGTGCTCGTCATCGATGTCGGCGGCAGCCACGTAAAAACCCGAGTATCGGGGCGGCGCGAGATGCGTCAGTTTGAATCCGGCCCCACCTTAACGCCGCGCCAGATGGTTTCGCGCGTGCTCCGGCTGATCGGCGATTTGAAGTATGACGCAGTGTCGATCGGATACCCGGGCGTGGTCGTGCACGGCAAGATCGTGACGGAACCATACAATCTTGGACGCGGTTGGGTGGGCTTTGACTTTCGCAAAGCGTTTGGCCGACCGACCGTGCTCATGAATGATGCCGCCATGCAGGCAATCGGTAGTTACGAGGGCGGCCGCATGCTCTTTTTAGGTTTGGGCACCGGATTGGGATCCGCGCTCATTGTCGACGGCATGGTGGCTCCCATGGAGCTTGCCCACCTGCCCTACAAGCGCGGCCGCAGCTATGAGGATTATTTGGGCGACCCAGGGCGGCGCCGTCTCGGTGCTAAAAAATGGCGTCGCGTGGTAGCTGATGTTGTCGCACAGCTCAGCAAGGCCTTGGAAGCGGACTACGTCGTCATCGGCGGCGGCAATGCCCGCAAACTGAAGAAACTGCCGGGAAACGCGCGGCTTGGAAACAACGACTTTGCGTTTCTCGGCGGCTTTCGGGTTTGGCGTCCTTCGGCGAACCGTGCCTAGGCTGCTGATTTAGCTCGACGCAGCTCAAACCCCAATCGCGGAAAATGTACGACAACCTTTCCGGCACGGGCATCTTCCCGCGCGACGGAGATTCGATCCGGGGTGGCGCGATACAGGGTGCCCTCGATGGGATCGGTCCCGGTGTCAGTTGCCGCCACAACCACCTTCTCTCCGACGGAGATGCCGTGGGACTCGGCGTTTCCCCCGGCGGATGGCTCGGCGGCAGCGCCGTGAGCAATGGCAATCGCGGCCCCGCTATCGAGTTTTTCGTGGGTGCCATGACCAAACGCGGACATGCGTGCCCGCCATGCCTGAATCGACGGGTAGGACTCGAGAATCTTGGCGACCGCACCGCCGCGCTCCACGAACCACAGATTGTGATAGATCGAGAAGTCCGCAATGCTCGGCGCGGATCCAAAGAAGAACCTTTGTTTTCCAAGCGTTTCTTCGAGCCGCTGCAGATACAGGGTAAACCCAGCAACCGCATCAGCGGGTCGCATGCGCGGCAGATTCGCACGGAAAATGTTGCGGTCGTCGCCGAAAGCCTTGACAGCTTCCGGGGGTAAGCCCTCGAACATATGCGCAAGACCGGCCGGCTGCATGGTGAAAGGGATCGCCGTCCAAAATAGCGTCGAATCAGCCCACTGGGCGAGGGTTCGGGACGCCCCCGCGATGCCGCTCGGATAGAGCGAGGGCATCGGCGACAGCACGTCGATGACGTCAGCGATCAACGCCGTGTCGCAATAAATGTCCGCGCCGATTTGCATCACCGGCGTCTTGCGATAGCCGCCGGTAAGCGCGGTCAAATCAGGCTTCGGCATGATGTTGGGGATGTGCACCGAGGACCAATGCAGGCCTTTGAATCCAAGAATCAGCCGAATTTTCTCGGCGAATGGCGACATCGGGTAGTGATGCAAAATAATTTGTTTCATAAGCTTCAGTACAGACGAATGAGTTGCTTAGCCATCGGAACCCGCTCCTGATTTCAAGTATTTGAATGTCCCCATCGCCTTGGCAATCAAGCGATCCTTGGTATCGCGTGCCTCACCCTCGCAGAACGCCATGGTCGTGGAGCGGTGAAAAGCGTACCCCGAGACGATCAAGCGCGAACCTGCCTCCGCAGGCTGTAAAAAGCTGGTCTTCATTTCCACGGTTACACCGCCGCCGGCGCCGGCGTTGAGCGAACGGCCCGCCACCGCCATCGCCACGTCGAGCAGGGACATGAGCACGCCGCCGTGCGCGACCGACCAGCTATTGAGATGCCAGGGCTCGAGATTGAGCGCGACCAGTGACCGCCCTTCCCCGGCGCTGATGAACTCGACACCGAGTTCCTTGATGAATGGGACGTTCAGTCGAAATGCGGTCGATTGAGTCACACGAAACCGTACCTTGCGCCGCCATCGCATGTCAATCGATCGTTCCTAACTCGCGTGCAAAGTTACTGGCACAATGCTAAGGATCATGACTGCCGGCGCCGCGAGTATTCTGCGATTCACTATCATGCTGCTTGCAACGTTGCTGATCGGCTTGCCGGGTGTCTGGGCAGCTTTGGCGATCTGGTATCAGGCGCCGGGCGGACAGCTGCTGAAGAGCGGCATGATAGTGCTGTGGACGGCGTTCAGCCTTGCGATGCTGGTGGCGCTGTGGCAGGGATGGCCCGGCATGGGTTTGTTGGCCTTTGCGCTGGCATTTGGCGCGGTGGTTTTTTGGTGGCGGCAAATCAAGCCCACCAACGATCGCATGTGGGCGGATGACGTTGCTCGCATCACCCGCGGCAAGTTGGAGGGCAACCAGGTCACCTTGCACGATGTGCGTAATTTCGACTGGCGAAGCAATGATGACTACACCCAGCGCTGGGAAACCCGTGTCTACAATCTCGACCGACTGGATTCAGTCGACCTGGTCATCTCGTATTGGGACGGCTGGGCGATCGCACACATGCTCGTATCGTTCGGCTTCGACGATGGTCAGCATGTTGCATTCTCCGTGGAGGTGCGTCGCGAGAAAAATAAGAGTTATTCGGAGATCGGAGGATTTTTCAAGAGGTACGGGCTCAGCATCATTGCGGCCGATGAACGGGATGTGATTCGCGTGCGCACCAATATTCGAGGCGAGGACGATTATCTGTATCGAATCCGCATGCCGCTGCCCGCGATGCGCTCGCTGTTTCTCGGCTACGTCGAACAGGCGGACGCGCTCGTGAACCAGCCTCGCTTCTACAACACCATCACCGTCAACTGCACCACGCTGGTCTATCACATGATGAAGCGCATCGTCGGCTACCTGCCTTGGAGTTATCGCCTGTTGCTCACGGGCTACTTGCCTGCGTATGTCTACCGCGTAGGTGGTCTCGATCTGCGCTACTCGCTGGCAGAGCTCCGTGCGCTGGGACGGATCACGGAGAGGGCGAAGCTATCCGACCGCAGCGACGCGTTCTCCGAAGAAATTCGCCGCGGCATTCCCGTGATCGACCCGCCGAACGCAGATTAAGAACCCGCGCGCTGCAGCGGCGTGAAGCCATTGTGCCGGAACGCGACGCTACCCGCAGGGCCGCGGATAAAGGCCAGGAATCTCGCGGCATCGGACTTCGCTCCCATCGTCAACGCCGCAGGATAGACGATGGGCTTGTGGCTGGCGGCGGGAAACGCATCCACCACGCGCACGTTTTTGTCGATAAGTGCATCGGTCGCGTACACGATGCCAAGCGCGGCTTCGCCGCGCTCCACGAAGGCGAGGGCCGAACGCACGCTGTCGGCGCGCACCAGGCGGCCTGACACCTCATCCCACGCACCGAGATTGGCCAATGCTTCCCGCGCGTAGCGGCCCACCGGCACGGAATCCGGATCTCCTGTCGCCAGTCGTCCCTTACCCAAGGCTGCGGCCAGCGCAAAATGCGGCTCGATCTTCAGCGTAATTTTGCTGTCCGCCGGCGCTATCAAGACCAGCTGGTTTCCCAGCACATCATGCCGAGTCGCAGGCTGAATCAGGTTGCGAGCCTGCAAGTAGTCCATCCACTCAAGGTCTGCGGAAAAAAACACATCGGCACGCGATCCGTTCTCAATCTGGCGGGCAAGCGCCGAACTCGCCGCGAATGAGAAGCGCACCGGGATCGATGTGTCCTTGGTGAAGCCATCTCCCAGCTCCTGCAGCACGTTGGTCAGAGACGCCGCGGCAAATACCGTGATCGATGACCCGCCCTCGTCCGCAGCGGCGGCCTGCACACCGCCAAGGCATGCGCCCAGTGCCAGCCACAAGCCGAGGAGTTTTTTCATGCAGCCTCAGGGCTCTTAGTTGTGGGCCAGAACCGGTTGTCCGCTGTAAAGTTCCGGAAACGTGCGCTTGAAATTCTCGATCTTGGGTATGTCATAGATCGCAATGTACGGCTGCGTTGGGTTGTGGATCAAATAATCCTGGTGATAGTCCTCCGCGGCATAAAATCCCTTGAGCGGATCCACGCGTGTGACTATCGGCCGCTCAAACGCATGAGCCTGATCCAATTGGCTGATATAGGCCTCCGCAATGTGCTTTTGATTTTCATCGGCATAGAAAATCGCCGACCGATATTGAGTGCCGACATCGGGCGACTGGCGGTTGAGCTGAGTAGGATCGTGAACGACTGAAAACGCGATCTGCAGAATTTGGCCGTAGGAAATGGCCGCCGGATCGAAGGTGATCTTCACCGATTCCGCATGACCGGTACTTCCCGAACTGACGGTCTCATATTGAGCGGTTGATTTGTCGCCGCCCGCGTAACCGGCAATCACATTCCGCACGCCCCGGACGTGCTCGAACACGCCTTGCACGCCCCAAAAACAACCTCCTGCCAGCACCGCGGTCTGCGCGGGTCCCGCGGCCTTTGGGTTGTCGATGGCGGGCGGCGCGATGATCACCGGCTTTTCTGCCCCGAGCAGCGGCGAGTGCCACAGGACGACGCCGCCGAGCGCTGCGCCCAGCAGTACTGCAAGCCGCATCGGTGATGCGAATTTCCTCAATGTCATGACTGTTTCCTCTTTTTATGCGCGTGCCGTGAAGTGCAACGCAACCGAATTCATGCAATAGCGCAAACCCGTGGGCCTCGGTCCATCGTCGAATACGTGTCCCAAATGGGCGTCGCAGCGGCGGCAGGAAATCGCGTCGCGCTCCATTCCGAAAGTCTTGTCGCTGCTCTTGACGACGTTCATCGCCGAAATCGGCTGCCAGAAACTGGGCCAGCCGGTTCCGGACTCAAACTTGGTTTTCGAATCGTAAAGCGCAGTATCACAACAGACGCAGTGATAAACACCGTCGTCGTGATTTCTGTCGTACTCGCCGGTGAATGCGATCTCGGTGCCTGCCTGCCGCGCAACGCGATAGGCAAGCGGTGAAAGCTGCGCTTTCCACTCTGCATCGCTCTTCGCGACCTTCGCAACACGCTCGACGCCCAGGCTCTTGCCGGCGGACGAGAACTTCTCGATGGACACCTCGTTGTTCAGCGCAGGCCCGGACAGGGTTGCGGCGGGCACCCTGCGCGCAAGCGAGATAACCGACAAACCGGTCAGTCCGGCGACCACCTGACGACGACTCACTGTTGCACTCATACCTTGATCCTCAACCGAATGTAAATGAATACGCTTGGACGCCAGAATCTAGAAACTCGATCGAAAACACATGTTCCCCCACCTCTCCGGCCTGCCGTATCAGCTGATAAAGGCGCTGGCCATCGATGACTCCCGCGCCGTTGGAGTCCGTATCCGCGCCATGATTGGCCGCGGGCGTGGCACCATCCAGCAGCACGCGAAAGCGCACCGGCTTGCCGCCGCTGCCGGGACCCAAGACCAGATGTAAATCACGCGCATAAAACCGAAACACGATTTTTCCGGGCACGGCACCCAGCACGGCTTTTTCCGGGTCTACATTCCATGACCCGCTCAGCGCCCATTGATTCAATTTCAATGCAGTCGGCGCTGAATAACCGTGCGGTTGATCTTGAGCAAAACCACCTGGTGAAACGAAATTTTCAGCACGACGAAATCCGACATAGGTCTCCGGCGACTGGTCATGCGCTTCGTCGGGCGGCGCCTGAACGCCGACGGGCTTCATGGGGCCCATGCCGGGGGGCGGCAGATCGGTTTGCCCGGCGCCGATCAGCAATTTTCGGATGGTCTGCTCGGATTCGTCGTAATTGCCTTCGCCGAAGTGGTGAGCACGGATGCGCCCGGCGGCGTCAATGAAGTAGTGTGCGGGCCAATATTGATTGTTGAAGGCCTGCCAAATGGCATAGTCGTTGTCGAGCGCGACCGGATAGGTGATTTTCAAATCGGCGACGGCACGCCGCACATTGTTCGCGTCCTTTTCGAAGGCGAATTCAGGCGCGTGCACGCCGATGACCACCAGCCCGTGATCCTTGTATTTTTCGTACCATGACTCCACGAACGGCAACGCGCGCAGACAATTGATACAGGAGTAAGTCCAGAAATCGACCATCACGACCTTGCCGCGCAACAGATCGGGTGTGAGGGGCGGCGAATTCAACCACAGGGTGGCGCCGCCAAAGGAAGGAATTTCCCCTTCCATCGGCAGATCTCCCGCGGGCTTCGCAGCGGACATCATCATCGCGTGGCCATCAGATTTTGAATTACTCATGGCCATGTTGGAATTGCTCATGGCCATCGTCATGCTGCTGCGCGGAGCGCCAGAATCTCGTGGATTGATCTTATCGATCAGAGACTGCTCGAGACTGTTCGTGCCATTCAGCGACAAGCGCGTGAGCACCGTTGAATCCCAGCCAAATAGTATGGCCACGACTGCGACCAGCACAGCGACCCCAAGGCCCCGCCTTATCCATTCGCCGGTGCCGAGCGACCTCTTCAGCAGAGCAAAAGCCCTTCCCCCCGCCAGCAGTGCGACGGCCAAGGACGTTGCCGCTCCCGCTGCATAGGCAAACAGCAGCAGCGTGGTGCGCGCGTTGGGCCCGGAGATGGCCGCTCCGGTCAGAATAAGTCCAAGAATGGGGCCCGCGCACGGCGCCCAAAGAAGTCCGGTCGCCACGCCGAGCAGCAGAGAGTGCAGCAGCCCGAACTTGCCTGTCCCTGCAGCGGGTTGCGCGAGTCGATTGCCCAGCGCGACAAAGGGACGTGCCAACCAGTCAGCCAGGCGCGGCCACAAGAGCGTTGCCGCAAACGCGGTCAGGAGCACCAGCGCGAAGATGCGTCCATATTGATTCAGTCTGACGGCCCACGAACCGCCGACGGCCGCCAGCGTGGCGATGGCTGCAAAAGTAATGGCCATGCCGGCCAGCATGGGAAGACCATTCGTGACAAATCTTTGCTCGGACCGGGCAAATACAAAGGGCAGCACGGGCAGGATGCAGGGGCTCAAAATGGTCAGCACGCCGCCGAAATACACTAAAAATACGAGGGTCATGGGTTTGCGATCTTACTCCGTTCGAATAAGACCGGCCCAGGGCCCATTACCTTGCAACAAGACTCCTAAGTGCCGCAAAACGTCTGCAGCACGCGCTCGCTTGGCTGCGGTGGGCTGGCGTAGGCGGCCAAACCGGATTGATCGCGAAAGGGGTGTGACAGCACGGCCGAGAATTCCTCAAAGGGCGCGAAATCGGCGCTCTCTATCGCTGCGTCGATCATTTGCTCGATTCGGTGGTTGCGCGGAATATACGCAGGGTTGACCAACCGCATGGCCTCGGCGCGCGCCATCGGCGTCATCGATTCCCGCGACAACCGGGCGCGCCAGCGCTGTACCCAGTCATCAAAGTGGCGCGCGCCAAAGACTCCCGCTCGCGGCTCGCGTTGCTCCGCCGCCGCATCGCACAGTCCGCGAAAGGTCAGCGTGAAATCCGCTTGATGGCGATGCATCGCATCGAGCAAGTCATCAACCAGCCCGCGGTCCCCTTCCTCATTCGTCGCCAGCCCCAATTTGCGGCGCATTCCGGCGAGCCAGCAGTCCGCGAAATGCGCGGAAAATGTTGACACCACTTCCGTGGCGAGTTCGACCGACCGTGCAGGGTTCGGATCGATGATGGGCAGCAACGTTTCGGCGAAACGCGCCAGGTTCCACGCCGCGGCATGCGGCTGATTGCCATATGCGTAGCGACCGCCCTCGTCGATCGAACTGAAAACAGTGGCAGGATCGAATGCATCCAGGAACGCGCAGGGACCGAAATCGATGGTTTCGCCCGACACCGCCATGTTGTCGGTATTCATGACGCCGTGAATGAACCCTACGTGCATCCAAGCGGCGATGAGCGAAGCCTGTCGCGATACCACCTCCGCCAGCAGCGCCAGGTAGGGTGTCTTGTCCAGCGCGAGGTGCGGGAAGTGCCGCTCGATCACATAGTCGGCGAGGATCTGAATGGCCGCAACGTCACCGCGGGCCGCGAAATATTGAAAGGTTCCCACTCGAACATGGCTGGCGGCAACGCGCGTCAATATCGCCCCCGGCACGATTGTGTCACGCTGAACGGCTTCGCCGGTCGTGACTGCCGTCAGGGAACGCGTGGTGGGGATGCCCAAAGCATACATAGCCTCGCTCACCAGATACTCACGCAGCACCGGGCCCAAGGCCGCACGGCCATCCCCGCTGCGCGAGTACGGCGTACGTCCGCAACCTTTCAGCTGGATATCGCGCCGGACGCCGGACTGATCGCGCATCTCGCCCAGCAGAATTGCGCGGCCGTCGCCGAGCTGGGGCACAAAGTGGCCGAACTGATGTCCTGCGTAGGCCATCGCGATCGGTACCGCGCCTACCGGCATCGTGTTGCCGGAAAACATGGCTCCAAGAGCACCCGCATCGAGGCTGGCCAGACTCAAGTTCAATTCGGCCGCAAGAGCGTGATTGAGCTTGACGAGGCGCGGCCCGGCAACGGGCGTCGGGGCAACTCGGGCGAAGAAGCGTTCCGGCAGACCGGCATAGCTGCTGGGATTCACGCGTTGACCGTCGCCTCGCTGGCTGAACCTCTATGATTAACGGCTCCGCGCGTCGCGAGCCATGAACCCAGCAGAATGAGAACGAAGGCAATGAAGCCGCCGATGCCGAGATGTTCGTCGAGCACCAACACGCCCAGCAACGCGGCCACAACAGGGTTGATGTAGGTGATGACCGCTGCGCGCGATGCGCCGGCATGATGCACCAGATAAAACATCAGCAACATGGCGACAGCCGTGCAGAGCACGCCCAGAACGGCAATCGATGTGAGCGCTGCCGCCGAAGGCAAGCCGGCCGGAAGCTCCATCACCGCAGGAATGAACAACAGGATGCTCGCGACCAGCAGACTTAGCGTAAGTGGTCCGATGGAATCGAGGCCATGCAAGTGCCGCTGAATGATCAAGGGGCCGACCGCATAGCATATCGCCGCCAACAGCATACAAAGCACCCCGGCCCACCCCAGCGAGCCGGAAATGGAGCCTGTGCCCAGCAGTGCCGCCACGCCGATGAGGCCGACCGCCAGCCCCGTGATGCGCCCTGCGCCAAGCGACTCTCGGATACCAAAGAAGCGCTGGATCAGCGCGATGCATAGCGGCACCATGGCAATCAGAATGCCCGTGACGGCGGAGCTGATCCAACGTTCGCCGAGCGAGATCAGTGAAAACGGAATTGCAAACTCCACAAGCCCGAACGCGCAAATGGCCGCTTTGTGCTTACCCAGCGAACGCAGCGCTCCGCGCCGCCAAGCGATGGGCATTAATATCAACGTGGCCAGCGCGACGCGGCTGAATGCCAGGATCACCGGAGAAAGTTCCTGCACCGCAACTTTGATGAAAAAGTACGGCAACCCCCAAATGATTCCCAAAGCCACGAAGGCCGTCCATCCTCGCCAAGTCACAAGCTAGCACTCCGTCCGATAGCCCTCCATGCTATCAGGGATCGGTTTCCCGGACGCCCCTTCCGTAGGCTCTGCGCCGGACCGCGGCGCAAGCAGCCGGGCTTAGGCGCCGGCCACCGCGTTTATGCCAGAGCCCCCTTTCATCATGGTGGCCTGCGCACGCAGCGCCGGGGCCTGCAAGTAGGAGGTTCCATACATCGCTGCAGCGGGAGATTGGATGCTGGCCATGCGCGCGTAAAGCTTTAGATAGTTCCGTGCCATGTGCTCTGCGGTAAAGCGTCCATCGAACTGCGCCCGGATGCGATCACGATTCAAGCTCGGAATCTTACGGACTGCCTTCACTGCTTCGTCTTCTGAAGCAACGACGAAGCCCGTGACACCATTTTCCAGAACTTCCGAAACCGACCCATTGTTGAACGCAATGACCGGCGTGCCGCAGGCCATCGACTCGATCATCACCAAGCCGAATGGCTCTCGCCATGCAATGGGAAACAACAGCGCAGCGGCGTTGCCGAGAAATTCACTCTTTTCATGCTCACTGATCTCGCCGATGAACTCGACGTTCGCATGCGACAACAGCGGCTCAATGTGAGTCTTGAAGTATTCCGCATCGGCCTTGTCGACTTTCGCTGCAATTCGCAGCGGCATGCCCGCCCGCGCTGCGATGCGAATGGCTGCGTCGGGCGCCTTCTCGGGCGAAATGCGTCCGAGAAATGCCAGATACCCGCCGCCGGGACCTTTGCGCAAAGAATGCTGCGGCAACCCGTGATGAATGGTTGCCACATAGTTCGCGTGCGGCAAGGGCGCGCGCTGAGAATCGGAGATCGATACCACCGGAGTGTCCCTGTAGTGCTCGTATAAGGGCCCCAGCTCCGGCAAATCAAGATGGCCGTGCAACGTCGTGACGGAGGGAATCCCAAGCAGCCCCAAAACGGGGAACGCGAAGTAATCCAAGTGACAGTGAATGATGTCGAACTCATGCGCGCGTCGCGCCACGGCCTCCAATTGCATGAACAAGGGCGCGAAAGGATCGTGCACCGTCGGGTCGAGCCGAAGAGCACGGGGCCATGCTGCCGAAAGACTCGCCTTCGTCTGGCTGTCGCCAGAGGCAAACAGCGTGACTTCGTGTCCGAGATCCACCAAGGCGTCTGTCAGATAAGCCACGACGCGCTCAGTTCCGCCGTAGAGTTTCGGCGGCACGGCCTCGATCAGCGGCGCAACTTGTGCGATCTTCATCAGCAATCTCCCTTAAGTTCATGCGAGGACTAAAATAACTTTGACGTATGCAAACTGATTACGTTCCAATGCACAAGATGCTTTCGGACCGTATGAGCATCAGAGGGCGCTGACGGTTGCAATTGTAATTTCTGCATCGACAAAGGATTAAGCGAACGTGAACACCAGTGTCGTTGAGGTAGCTGAGTCGAGTTCTTCTGCGGATCAGGCGCCGGCGTCGCAGTTCAGCATTGCGGCAAGCGCGAGCTTCCAGGAACGGCGCACGCGCACCTTGAAACATGGCGACACCTTCGCGGTGTTCGATCATCGCGGCGATATCGGGATTGAGTCGGGAAGCACGGAAGGTCTATACCACCGCGACACGCGCATACTCTCGCAACTCACGCTGCTGTTCGAGGAAGCACGGCCGCTGCTTCTAAGTTCGATGATCCAGGATGACAACACGATGTTCAGCGCCGATCTGAGCAATCCGGATCTTCTCATCGGCGATCAGATCGCCTTTCGCCGCGAACAAATACATCTGCATCGGCTCAAATTCTTATGGAACGGCGCTTGCTACGAACGCCTGCTCGTGCGCAATTTCGGCGACCGCCCCTTGCGGGTCCGAGTCGCCTTGCACTTCGAGTCCGATTTTGCGGATCTGTTCGAAGTGCGCGGAGAGCATCGCGCTGCGCGTGGCGAATCATCCGCTGTACGCAGCAGCGACGCCAAGGTTACGCTGCGTTACCTGGGGCTGGACAAGATCGAGAGGATCACGACGCTGGAATTCTGTCCGGCGCCGCAGATTCTCACCACTGAACACGCGGCCTTTGAAGTGTCGTTAAGGCCCCACCAAGTCCGGCGAGTCTTCATCAGAGCCGGACTCCCCGCAGGCGAGGATGGCTCGTGGAGCGGCCGCACATTCTACCGCCACATGCGCGGCGCGCGCCAAGCGCTGCGCGATTCGAGCGGACGCGCAGCGAGTGTCGCCAGCTCCAATTCCCTGTTCAACGAGGTGGCGCGGCGCGCGATATCGGACCTGTACATGCTGGTAACGGAGACGCCGTTAGGGCTCTACCCCTATGCGGGTACTCCGTGGTTCAGCACGCCATTCGGACGGGACGGCATCATTACCGCGCTGATGACGCTGTGGGCGGACCCCAGCATCGCAAAAGGGGTGCTGCGATTTCTTGCCGCAACGCAGGCCGAGAGCATCGAACCGGAGCGGGATGCCGAGCCGGGAAAAATTCTTCACGAAATGCGTCACGGTGAAATGGCCAATCTTCACGAGGTGCCCTTCGGCAGATACTACGGCAGCGTTGATGCCACCCCACTATTCGTGCTGCTTCTTGGCGAATATTTCTCGCGTACGGGCGATCTCGACACGATAAGAGAGTTGTGGCCGAATGCGCTGGCGGCATTGAAGTGGATTGATACTTACGGCGACCGCGATGGCGACGGCTTCGTGGAATACCACCGTCAGACCAAGAGCGGACTGGCCAATCAAGGATGGAAGGACTCGCAAGACGCGGTATTTCATCGCAACGGGCAATATGCCGACGGTCCTATTGCACTTTGCGAAGTTCAGGCCTACGTCTATGGCGCGAAGCGCCACGCATCGACGCTTGCGGCCGCGCTGGGATTCGGCGCGCTGGCGGAACAGCTGAAATCGCAGGCCGAGGCTTTGCGCCGCAATTTCGAAGAGAAATTCTGGTGTGAGGAACTCTCCGTATACGCCTTGGCGCTGGATGGCTTCAAGCAACCCTGTCGTGTGGTGTCCTCCAATTCTGGCCAGGTGCTGCTGACGGGAATCGCCGATCCCAAGCGCGCACTGCGCGTGGCCCAGGTCCTGCTCGGACCCGCCTGTTTCAGCGGCTGGGGCATCCGTACGCTCGGCCTGTCGGAGCCGCATTACAACCCAATGTCCTATCACAACGGGTCGGTGTGGCCGCACGACAATGGCCTGATCGCGCTGGGGCTGGCGCGCTATGGTCACAAACAAGCCACCGCGCAAATCTTCACCGCCATGTTTGATGCAGCAAGCTACATGGATCTTCGCCGCTTGCCGGAATTATTCTGCGGCTTTTTACGGCGCGAACACAACGCGCCGACCCAGTACCCCGTGGCGTGCTCGCCGCAGGCATGGGCCAGCGCCACTGTATTGGCATTGCTGCAAGCCTCGTTGGGGCTGGCGCTGACCGATGCCAACAATGAGATATCGTTTTACAGGCCGGCGCTGCCGCACTTCCTCGATGATTTGCATTTGCGCAATCTGCGTTTGGGCCGAGGGTCGGCCGATGTGCTGTTGAAGCGTCATGGCAACGACATTGCCGTGACACAGACTCGGCGCGACGGTGACGTTTCGGTCGTGGTGCGCTACTGACCGAACGTCGGCAATCGCTGACAGTCCTGTGGGCCTGCGTCAGGCGTTCCCTACAAAAAAATCAGTGGCCATGCCGCAGTGTTGCAGCCCCTCTTGGCACAGACGCCCTTGACGCTGTGCGCGAGAATCATGTCCGAGGAGCCAAGACGATGCCCTTTTTTCGCGACGATGACTTGTGTATTCACTTTTTGGAGCGGGGGCGCGGCGAACCTCTATTGCTGATTCACGGGCTCGGAAGCAGCGGCGCCGATTGGGCCTTTCAAGTCGCAGCTCTCGAGCACCGCTTCCGCATTATCATTCCGGATCTGCCGGGCAGTGGTCATAGCCCACCACCTCCCAGCGAATACACCATCGCCGGATTCGCGAGCGCATTGTGGAAGCTGATGGACCATCTGAAAATAACCACGCCAAACATCGTCGGCTTCTCCCTGGGTGGCGCGGTGGCGCTCGAAATGGCGACATTTCGGCCGGCGAGCGTACCCAGATTGGGACTCATCAACAGCCTGGCGACCTATCAGCCCCGCGATTTGCGCAAATGGATGGAAACTTATGTATCGGCAACCATCGTGCGGCTGCTCGGCATGCCGCGGGCGGCATGTTTGATGGCCGCTCGCTTGTTTCCGGAACCGTGGCAGCGTGCGATGCGTGAGCACGCGGCACGTGTCATGGGATCCGTACCAGCCAATTCTTACCTCGGTACCGGCCTGGCATTGGCTCGCTGGGCGGTACTGGATCGCCTTGATCAATTGACATGCCGAATCTTGCTCATCGCAGCCGAGAACGACTTCACCCCTCTGGCGGAAAAGCGGGACTTGGCGGCGAAACTAAAGGCCGAGCTGGTGGTGGTGCGCGGCTCGCGTCACGGTACCCCCTTCGATTCCGTCGAAGTCACGAATGCCAGCCTGATCGCGCTGCTAACCGATCAACCTTTGCCCCCGCCGGCAAAATGGGTACGCGATACACCCACGCACGCACGAGCGCTGTCGTTGGCGGGCAGCATTGCCGAAGAGCACGCCATCAGTCCATTGCTGCTGGACTAGCCTGGATCCCGCGCAGAATGGCCGGCACGTTACTGCCATGGCAAGCGGTTCAGGTCGAGGTTCCCCCCGCTCAAGATGATGCCGATGTTGGCGGCCGGCGCCGTGAGCCGCCCTTCGACGACCGCCGCGTAGCTGACTGCTCCGGAAGGCTCCACCAAGAGCTTCATGACCTCTAGAATCTGGCGCATGGCTTGGACAATCGAATCCTCGCGCACCGTGACGATGTCGTCGACCAGGCGAATAATTTCTGCAAACGGTTTTCCCCCCAGTGAAGTTTTCAGGCCATCGGCGATCGTGCGCGGCTCGAGCATGGGAATGATCTGACCCGCCTTAAGAGAGCGCGCGGCATCATCCGCACCGGCAGGTTCGACGCCGATCACGCGTATGCTGGGTTTGATGTCCTTTGCCGCTACTGCGATCCCACTGATCTGCCCGCCACCTCCGACGGGACAAAGGATCACATCCAGTTCCGGCACCTGCTCGAGCAATTCGATGGCCGTGGTTCCCTGCCCCGCCATGACGCGCAAGTCGTCGTAAGGATGTATGAACGCGGCTCCGGTTCGCTCCATGACCTGGCTGGCGGTTGATTCACGTGCGGCCAAGGTGGGTTCGCACAGAACAATATCGCCGCCATACCGGCGTACCGCGGCCTGTTTCGCGAGGGGAGAGTTGCTCGGCATCACGATGTACGCCGGAATACCGCGCAACGAGGCGGCCCGCGCCAATGCCGCCGCGTGGTTGCCCGAAGAGTGAGTGACGACGCCCTTGGCGGCCTCCTCGTCGGTCAGCAAAAACACTGCGTTGGTGGCGCCGCGCGCCTTGAAGGCGCCGACTTTCTGCAGGTTTTCACATTTGAAATGCAGACGGCTCCCGGCTAATCCGTCCAGCACTTCGCTGGTCATCACGGGGGTGCGGTGAATCTTGTCGCGGATCCGCTCATGGGCCTCGCGAATCAACTGCATGGTCAGCGCCGGCTTCGGCTGTGGGCTACGTGTATTCATAAACTCTGTGCTAAAAGTACAACATGAAATCCCGCCTGACATGGTTTGTCGTCATCGCCATGATCGCGGGTCCCCTGTGCGGATTGCTACTGCACCAAATTCTCGGCACGGGCGCCGCAGCCGACAGCGCTGCGGCCGGATTATCTCTCGTTACGACCAGCTTCCTGCGCCTCATCAAGATGATCATAGCGCCATTGGTGTTCTCGACGCTCGTCGTCGGTGTGGCACGCATGGAGGGCGCCGCGTCGATAGCCAGAATCGGCGCCAGGTCCTTGGGATGGTTCGTCGTCGCAACGATGATTTCGATGACCATCGGTGTCGTGGCGGTACAGCTATTCCAGCCCGGGTTTGGGCTTTCTGCGTCGGCCGCCGCGCCCAGCTCGGGCGTGAGCGGCCCCATGCAGTTCAAGGACATGCTCGAGCACATCATCCCCAGCTCCATCGTTCAGGCCATGGCCGGCAACGAAGTACTGCAAATTGTAGTGTTTTCCGTGCTGTTTGGCGCGGCCGCCTCAAGTTTGGGCGCGAAGGTCAAGCGGCTGATCGATACGATCGACGAGATTGCCGCCGTCATACTCAGAATGACCCGATACGTCATGGCGTTGGCGCCTCTGGCGATCTTCGCCGCTCTGGCGGCGACGGTTTTGAGCCAGGGCGCCGGCGTCCTGTTGGTGTATGCAAAATTCATCGGCAGCTTCTATGTCGCTCTGGCGCTTTTATGGTTTTTTTTCGCTTTGGTGCTCTACTGGAGCATCGGCCGGCGCACTTTTCAGCTGCTGGAGAAGATTCGCTCGCCGCTGCTCCTTGCCTTTGCAACGGCCAGTTCGGAGGCGGCCTACCCGCAGACGTTGGAACAACTGGAAGACTTCGGCGTCAGCACACGCATCGCCTCCTTCGTTCTACCCCTCGGATATTCCTTCAACTTGTGCGGATCCGCGATGTACTGCGCATTCGGCGTGCTGTTCATCGCTCAGATCTATCGCATTGATTTGAGCGTGCATCAACAGGTCATGATGCTATTGATTCTCATGGTTACGAGCAAGGGAATAGCCGGGGTGCCGCGCGCTGCATTGATGGTGGTCGCCGCGTCCTTGAGCTACTTCGGACTGCCGGAGCAGGGGCTTGTATTCGTCATCGCCGTCGATCACGTGCTCGATATGGGACGCACGGCCACCAACGTTGTCGGCAACGCTGTGGCTTCGACGCTCGTCGCCAAATGGGAAGGCGAGCTGAAACCGCAACCGGTGCTTTAACCACGACCGGCGCTGAATACGGCCAACATATCCTCTTCTTCTTCCTTGGGCGGCTCGGCATCGTTACGCAGCAGTTGTAGTATGTCATCGGCCGGCATGGGTCGCGCGAACAGAAACCCCTGCCCCACCGTGCAACCCAGCCGCCTCAGTATCTCGACCTGTTGATACGCCTCGATACCTTCGGCGATCACTTCAATGTGCAGATGCCTGGCAATCGCAATGATGGCGCTCACGATGGCGAGATCGCTCGAATCGGTCACCAGATCGCGAACGAAACTGCGATCAATCTTCAGGGCATCCACCCGCCAATTCTTGAGGTAGCTCAGGCTCGAATAGCCGGTTCCGAAATCATCAATGGCGATTTTGATTCCCAGATCGCGCAGACGCGCCATCGTGTCCTGGCGATTTTCGCCGGCAGGCGAATGCGAATCGAACACAGCGCGCTCGGTCATTTCCAGCTGCAGCATCTCCGGGCGAAGATTGTGGGTCTTCAGCAGCGTGGATATGGTCGATTGCAGTTCACCCCTCTGCAGCTGTGCCGGGGCGACGTTCAAAGACATCGGTACCAGCGGAACGCCCGCCTTGCGCCACGCGCTCATGGTCTGCAGCGTTCGATGGAGAACGAAGTTGCCCATGGGCACGATCAGGCCGGTCTCCTCCGCCACCGGAATGAATTGATCCGCGGGAATCATTCCATGCACCGGATGCGACCAACGCATCAGCGCCTCGAGCCCGACAATCTTGCGTGTGATCAGATTGACGAACGGCTGGTAGTGCACGTCCAGTTGTTTCAAGCGAAGTGCTTCGCGCAGCGAAGCTTCGACGGCCACGCGATGCTTGAGTTTGCGGTTCATGGCATGACTGAACATCTGCACGTTGTTACGGCCGCGATCCTTTGCCTGGTACATCGCCGTGTCGGAATGCTTGAGCAGCTCGACCATATCGGCGCCGTCGCGCGGATAGAGGCTGACACCGACGCTGCCGGTCGTCTGCAATGAATGTCGGTCGATGACAATGGGACGGTTCAGCGTCTCGACGATGCGCCCGGCGCCCAAGGTCACCTCGTCGTAATTCTTGACGTTGCGAAACACCACGACAAATTCGTCGCCGCCCATGCGAATGACGACATCCGAGTCTCTGACGCAGGTGCGCAATCTTGCGGCCACTTCCTGAAGCAGCTTATCCCCGGTTTCGTGACCGCGCGTATCATTGATGTGCTTGAATCGATCCAAATCCAAGAACACCACACCCAGCATGGTATGCGCGACTCTCGCCTCCTCGATCGCCTGCGGCAGGAAGGCCGTCAGATAGTGACGATTCGGAAGTCCGGTCAATTGGTCGTGATGCGCCATCTTATCCAAGCGCTGTTGGTTCTCGATCAGCTGCTGCTCCGCTTTTCTGCGCAGCGACACGTCATGTGTGACATAGGCCAAGACATCGCGGCCGTCGACGTCGAGTGCGTTGCATCTAACTTCCGTGTCGAAAAATGAACCGTTTTTGCAGCGCTGCTGCATGTTGACCGCCATTTGAGAATCGGCATCGATCAGGCGAGCCAGGACGCTTTCGGGCGTGGCATTGCCGTCGGCAAAGATATCCGACAATGTCAGTAACTGTGCTTCCTCATTGGTGTAGCCCAAGCGGCTGAGGAATGCAGGATTCGTGTAGAGAACCTGATGCTTGTTCGCGTCGACGATGACAATTCCGTCGTTCGCCTGGTCGATGAGAGCCTTGTAGCGGGCGTCAACCGATCGCTGGTGGCGAAAGTAGCGCCTCAATCCGACAATGACGACGGCCACGACGGCAAGCAGCGCGAGCAATGCGGCCAATGCATATCCGTAAACGCCGCCGCCGGGACGCTCGGTCCTGGAGAACTCAGCGCTGGATGAAGCCATGCCGGGCGTGAGACGGAATACCCGCACGGGCCGGCCGCTGTCGTCCCGCAGCGCGATGAACCCCGAAGAATTGTCGCGTGACAGACTGGTCGTTACGTTGAATGCGTCAGCCGTTGGCACCGCAGAGGGGTCGAATTCCTGCAGCGCCTGCGGCGTCAACGATCCGCTGACGGAGCTTGCCAATCGGGCCACCAATGCCGGAGACAATGACCGGCTCACCACCACCCAGCCCGGAGCCGAGCCCGGCGCATGCGCACTGACGGACCGCGCAACGATCCATCGATCGTCAGTAAAGGTCGCGACTTGGGACGGGCGAGTCGCCGCGTCCGATTGAGTGGCCGAGTCGACGAGCCGCATGAATGCCGGATCCGGCGGCTGCTCGCTGAGCTGACCGTTGGCAACCGTGATGCTGAAGCGTACGGCACGCGAAGCTGAGAGCACGAGCAGCGCGTCTACGCTGCGCCGAGACATATCGGCCAGTGCCAAGCGATCGGCGGAGGCGTCGGTATTTTCCTGTACCAGCCGCACGACCGCCTCGGACTCGGCCAGTTCGCGCACGCGCTCGTCAAGCTGATCGGATTGCCACCGGAGCTCATGGGCGAGCTGCGTGAGCTGCAAGCTTGTGTTCTCGCGTTGCAAGGCTGCAGCGCGGTTTCGCCAGTCTCGTTGGCTCGAGATCGTGAGTCCCAGTATCGCCAGAAGGACTACTGTGCCGCCGGCCAACCAAACCGGTGGTCGACGCAACCATGCCTCGAGCCAAGCTCGCCTGCTCATGCTGAGGCAGGGCCAGCCGACCAAACTCGTCGTGGCAACAGGCGGGTATTCGACATAATCGTTTAGAAATTTAGCTACTTGCCCGCAGTATCTGCGATACGGCCTGAAGTAACCGATATCGGGTCCACAGTCCCATGTAGGACATGTGTGGCGCCGACCTGTCGGACTCCCCCCGCAGGGCGGCTGCCGCCACTTTGGCGATTTGATATGGAACAATGAGCGTATGGAAGTACGTCTTGATACCAGTTTCGAACTCTTACTGGAGCGCGCTCCTGATGCGCAAGCTTCCCGAGTGCTGGCCACGGTGGTCAGGACCGCGGGTTCTACTTACCGAAAGCCTGGTGCGCGCATGCTGCTCATGGCCGATGGGGGCTACATCGGCTTGCTGAGCGGCGGCTGCCTCGAGTCGGATCTGCAGATTCATGCGCGTGAGGTGTTGGACAGCGGCGTGGCCCGGTCCGTGGAATACGATACTCGCGGTCCGGACGACACCTTGTTTGGTGTGGGCGCTGGTTGTGAAGGAACCATGCGCGTTCTCCTCGAACCTGCGGGCCCCGGGAGCGCCGCCGAGACGGCGCTGGCAGCGGTTGGGCGCCTCACGCATGCGGGCGAAACGACATCCTTGATCATGGTGCATGACTCCGCGCCGATGCGGCTGGGCACCTACTTTGGCAGCGAGGAGCCGCCCCCCGCCGAACGTGCGCGCGCATACATACAACGTATCGCGCCGCCGCCGCATTTGCTGATTTGTGGAGCGGCACCCGACGCGCAGCCGGTCGTCGGCGCCGCCCGCGCCCTGGGCTGGCGTGTTTCAGTTGTCGATCACCGGCCCGCCTATGCGGTTGCCGCACGCTTTCCGGGCGCCGAAGTCCGCGTCGCCAATCCCAAGTCGTTGCGCGGCGAGGTGGATCTTGCACACTGCCACGCAGCCGTCGTGATGAGTCACCATCTTCCCTCGGACGAAATATATTTGCGCGAGCTGGCGCTGGCCGGTCTTCCCGCCTATGTCGGGTTGCTCGGCCCCAAAGCGCGCCGCAGTCGTCTCGTCAAAGAATTGGGACCCTTGACCGAGAGTCTCGGCACTCGAATTCGCGGTCCCGTGGGCCTCGACATTGGAGCGACGACGCCGGAAGGTATTGCACTGGCCATCATCGCGCAGATCCACGCTTGGCTCGCCGGACGCGCCTACAGCGAAGCGGTGTTGACTTAGCAATCGAAGGCCTCATGCCAAATGTAACCCCTCCCACGTACCGCTCCGACGGCAAATCCGTTTCCGCGAGCAATGCCGCCGCCACCCCGGAAGAGCGCGCGAAAGCCCTCGCGTTCCTGCAAGACTTGGCCACTGAAGTGTCTGAAGGAACCATCGACCTGCCGTGTTTTCCCGACGTGGTGATTCGTATCAGCCAAGCATTGGCCGATCCAAAAGCCAGCTCCGAGCGCGTGGTCACCGTCGTCGGCGCCGAACCCAGGCTTGCGGCGCGGGTGCTGCAAACCGCCAATTCAGCCGCATTCAATAGTTCCGGGAAACCTCTGGCTGACCTACGGTCGGCCATCACCCGGCTCGGCCACCAGATGGTCCAGAGCACGGCCATGTCCTATGCCCTCCAGAACATGAAGAATGAAGTGCTGCTGCGCTCAATCGCGCAACCCCTCGCGGAGTTGTGGAACAGGAGCATCGCAGTCGCCTCGATCTGCAAACTGGTCGCCATGCGAACCAAGGTGCCAACGGATGAAGCATTCCTGACGGGCCTGGTTCACGGGATCGGCAACCTATACATCATGGCGCGGGCAGCAACCGCCGCGAATGGACTTGGCGGGCAACAATCATGGATGGAACTGATTGGCGGCTGGCAAGCGTCGATCGGACAGGCGGTGCTGCAGAGTTGGGGATTTGCGGAGGAGATGTGTGAAGCGGTGGGTGATCAAGGCGATCTCGACCGCCGCTGGAAGCATGAGGCGAAACTGGTGGACATACTCATTGCCAGTCTGGTTATTGCCGAAGCGCAGAACACACCCGAGCCGAGAATCGTCAGGACGGAGAGAGTTAACGCCTTCTTGAGTCTCCGCATGACACCGACAGACTGCATCGCCATTCTCACCGAAGCCGACGAACGCATCCGCGAAGTACGCGAGGCGTTGGCGTAGCGCGCGAGATGGATGATCTTCGTACGCTGTAGCGATCGGAGCCCGTAGCGGTTGGACGGCGCTATCGGGGCGCAGGGTGGATCGGGTCGATCCAGTAGACCTCTTCGAACCGCTCCGCGGCATCGATATTCAAATTGACGACCACGGATTCGTTATCACTGCGCACCAGTACGCACTCGAGCGGCGCATCACTCAGCGCATTGATTTCCTGGTGGGGAACGTAAGGCGGGACGAAAATAAAGTCGCCGGCATCCGCCTTCGCGGTAAATTCGAGGCGATCGCCCCAGCGCATGCGCGCCGCGCCCCGCACGACATAGATGACGCTTTCCAGGGCGCCGTGGTGGTGCGCTCCGGTTTTCGCGTTCGGTTGGATAATCACCGTGCCGGCCCATAGTTTGTGCGAGCCGACCCGGGCGAAATTCACCGCAGCCGCACGCAGCATCCCCGGGGTCTGCGGGGTGTTGCTGTCCAGCCGGTCACTCTTGATGACCCGCACGCCCTCGTTTCGCCAATCCTTTTCAGACTTCAACTATTTGCCCCAAGGGGTTATAAGTGGCCCACCGCCACCGTCATACTTTGAGCACTGCGGTTGCCGGGGCTCTCTGCAGCCATGTGAATGGCGGCGCGAATGCGCGGATAGGTGCCGCAGCGGCAAATATTGCCGCTCATCGCCGCATCGATCTGCTCGTCCGTGGGTCGCGGCGTTTTCTTGAGCAACGCGCATGCCGACATCAGCTGGCCGCTCTGGCAGTACCCGCACTGTACGACGTCGATTTTCGTCCAAGCCTGGCGCAACGCCTCGATCTGCGCGCCCTGCACGCCCTCGATGGTCCACACCTCGCGCCCCTCCGCGGCGGCGATCGGCAACATGCAGGAACGAACGGCCTCGCCGTCCAGATGAACGGTGCAGGCGCCGCACAGCGCCTTGCCACAGCCGTACTTGGTCCCTACAAGCTTCAATTCGCCGCGCAGCACCCACAGCAGCGGCGTGTCGGCTTCCGCCTCCACCGAAGTGCTTTTACCGTTGATGCTGAGCGTGGTCATGGCTTACCCTAGGTGATTTTGAGCGGCAGGCTACGCAGGCGTACACCGTTGAGCGCGTACAGTGCATTGGCGACCGCCGGAGCGATCGGCGGCGTGCCAGGTTCGCCGACGCCGCCGGGAGTGTCGCCGCTGGCCATGATCTCCACTTCGATCACCGGACACTCGTTGAATCGCAGCGGCGCATAGTCGTGAAAGTTGCTCTGTTGTACCTGACCCTTGTCGACGGTGATCTCGCCATGCAGCGCCGCCGACAGGCCGAACACGATCGCGCTTTCCATTTGTTGCCGAATCAGATTCGGATTCACGGGCGCACCGCAATCGATGACGCAAACGACGCGATGCACGCGGATCTGACGGCTCTCGGTCACCGACACTTCCGCAACCTGTGCCACCACGCTGCCGAAGCTGCGATGGACCGCAATACCGCGCGCGCGTTTTGCACCGTCGGGTGCCGGTTCCAGGGCCTGCTGCCAGTTCGCCAGTTCTGCGGCTCGATGCAATACACGCAAGTGGCGTTCGTCTGCGCTCAACAGTTGCGAGCGAAATGCAACCGGATCCTGCCCGCCGGCAGCGGCGCATTCATCGATGAAGCTTTCGGTAAAGAACGCGTTCTGCGAATGCGCTACCGAGCGCCAGATACCCGTGGGCACCGCCGTCTCCACCGTCACATGCGCTATCCGGGCATTCGTAAACGCGTAGGCGGTGTTGGACGCGCCGTCGGTCGCGGTGTCCAACAAGGCCGGTGCGCCCATGCTCGAACCGGCGGAAGTGGTCTTCCAGGCGAGGAGCTTGCCGTTCGCATCCAAGCCTGCCGCGCAACGTGCCAAATACGTTGGCCGATAGTAGTCATGAGCGATATCCTGCTCGCGCGGCCACAGCAACTGCACGGGCGCGCCCCCGGTTTCGCGCGCAAGCAGCGCCGTTTGCACGACGAAGTCGGTCAAGTAGCGTCGGCCGAAGCCGCCGCCGAGATACGGTACCCTGACCTCGACCTTCGCGGAGGGAATGCCCAACGCCTTGGCCACCGCTGCGTTTGCGAAGCCGGCTGCCTGTGTCGGCGCCCATACCGTTGCGGCACCGCCGTTGAACTGCACGGTGCAATTCATGGGTTCCATGGTCGCGTGGGCGAGAAAGGGGACGTGGTACTCGGCCTGCACTACTTTGGCTGCGGACTTTAGGGCCGCTGCCACGTCGCCCCGCGCGAAATGAACCTTGCCCTCCTGGGAATCGAGGGCGTGCGCGAGTTCAGTGTGAATTGATGGGCTGGATAATGCGGCGGCTGCGCCATGGTCCCATTCGACACTGACCTTGCTCAGTGCCCGCATGGCGTGAAATGGCGTGTCGGCAATGACCGCGACGCCGCCCGAAGTAGTTCCCGACAGGATGGAACTGGCCGCCACGGGACCCAGCACGACCACTTTGCGTACCCCCGGCAACGCTTGCGCCGCCGCGCCGTCGACCCGCAGCACTTTGCCGCCGAAGGTCGGGCACATCGAGATACTGGCATAGAGCAAGCCGGGCGGCAGCACATCGATCGCGTAAACCGCCGAGCCATTGAGTTTGGCCGCGTTGTCGATGCGCCGAACGGGCTGACCAATCAACTTAAATTGCTGCGGCGTCTTGAGAGTCACGCTCTTCGGCAGCGGCAATCGCGCGGCCTGCGCTGCAAGTTCGCCGAACGTGCTGCTCCGGCCCGAAGGATGCAGCACCCTCCCCTTCTCGGCGCGGCAATCGCCGGCCGGAACGTGCCACTGCATCGCCGCCGCACTGATCAGCATGGCGCGTGCCGATGCTCCGGCTTCGCGCATGGGCAGCCATTGATCGGTCAGGCTCGACGAACCGCCCGTTCCCTGCAATCCGGATACCTCGCGCAATAGCTTGCCCACCAGATGCTGTGTGGCTCGCTTTGCGATACCGTGATCATTCGGCTGGAATGGCAAAGAATCGATGAGAGCGGCCTGGTTGTTATAAATGGCGTCGAGGGTCGACTGCTCGATCTTCACTTGCTCCCAATCCGCATCCATTTCGTCGGCCAAGAGCATGGCGAGCCCTGTGTGAACACCCTGGCCCATCTCCGCCTGGGACATCATCACGGTCAGGGTGCCGTCGGAGCTGACCTTCACCCAGCCATTCAAGGCGACCTGCCCATCGGCAACCCCCAAGGGCTTGTCGGTCGTCAATCGGCGCCGCTGAGGGGCGGCGGACCAGCCGATCACGAGGCCGCCCATGGTAGCTGCCGTGGCAAGAATCACATGACGGCGCTTCAGATTGGCCATGAATGACACTATTACGCAGCAAGGGGCTTGAAGGCAAACGCAACCACGACGGCAGCAATCAGCAGTGCAAAGGACACCGCATAATTCCAGGCCATTTTTTCTTTGAGATAGACGACCGCAAACACCAGGAAGACAGTCAGGGTAATGGCTTCCTGAATGATTTTGAGCTGGAAGCCTGTGAAGGTACCGAAGCCGAGTCGATTGGCAGGAACGGCCAAACAATATTCGATGAGCGCAATGGCCCACGAAATGAGAATCGCCTTCCACATCGGCCAAGAATGGCCGTACTTCAGGTGCCCATACCAGGCGAAGGTCATGAAAACATTCGAACCAAATAGCAGCAGTATCGTCACGGTGTAACCCCTTCATGCACGATTCGGCGCGATTTTCAGCCGCGCGCCCGACGTGTACAATCAGCCGAATGCTAAAAACTGTCCTTGGTATTGTAGCGTTGAGTTTCACCGCTTTGAGTTACGGTGCGGAGCCGGCTCTCGACAATGAGCGAATCACGGTCTGGGACGCCACCGGCGTGATGCCGCCGGCGCAGCACGACTTCGTCGCCGTATCGCTATCCAGAAAAGGCAATGCCCATTTTGGCCACAAGGGTGATACGCCAGGCAGGGCGGGCGAACGCACCGTGATTGTCGAGCTCAAAGACCATGCCGTACCGCCCATAGCGAATACCACGGGGTATCCGCTTGCCTTTCCCCGGCCGCACGCCAGGAAGCTGCTGGAGAACGACAAGGTCATCGTCTGGGATTACACGTGGCGGCCGCATGAACCGAGTCCCATGCACTTCCACGACAAAGATGCGCTGGTGGTCTTCGAGGCTACCGGCGCGCTGCAGTCTACGACGCCCGATGGCAAGAGCGTCGCGAATGAATACAAGTTTGGAGACATTCGCTTCAATCGCCGCGACCGCACGCACACCGAGCTTCTTCTCGGCGGCCAGGAGCACGCGGTCATTACCGAATTGAAATAGCGCCCGAGCGCTCTTCCGGATGTCCAGGAGTAATTCATGAAAGCACTGATTGCCGCTTATGCGCGCTCGCCTCAACATTTTGCGCGTAAGGGCCCGCTCGCGCAGGTTCGTCCCGATACCATGGCGGCACAAGTCGTCACCGGCCTGCTCGAGCGCACTCGTCTCGATCCTAAGCTGATCGAGGACGTGATCCTGGGTTGTGCCTACCCGGAAGGACCGCAAGGCTCCAATCTGGCGCGCATCGTGGGATTGTTGGCGGGCTTGCCGCTCGAAGTCGGCGGCATGACGGTCAATCGCTTTTGCGGCTCATCGATGTCGGTGATACAAATTGCCGCCGCGCAGATTGAAGCCGGCATCGGCGAGGCGTATCTGTGCGTGGGTGTGGAATCCATGAGCATGGTGCCGCAGGGCGGATTTAACCGATCGCCCAATCCGGAATTGCAGAGCCGCTTTCCGGACGCGTATATCAGCATGGGCCAAACCGCCGAAAACGTCGCACAGCGTTATAAAATATCGCGCCATGATCAGGAAGTCATGGCGGTCGATTCTCACCGCAAGGCGGCGCAAGCTCGCGAACAGGGCCGGCTGCGCGATGAAATCGTGCCGATTCGACTCGAATCCGGGGAGCTCGTCAGCGAAGATGGCTGTATCCGGCCCGCCACCTCGCTCGAGGCGCTGGCCGCTCTGAAGCCCGCATTCGCAGCGGATGGCGTGGTGACGGCGGGCACCTCCTCGCCGTTGACGGATGGTGCATCGGTCGTGCTGGTCACCAGTGAAGCATTCGCCGCGGCTCAAGGTCTGCACCCGCTGGCGCGCATACGCTCAGCTGCCACGATCGGCTGCGATCCTGCGGTGATGGGTATCGGACCGATTCCCGCCACGCGCAAGGCTCTGGCGCGCGCCGCGCTAAAGGCCGCGCAACTGGATGTGATCGAAATCAACGAAGCGTTTGCGTCTCAGGCTCTGGCCTGCATCCGCGAGCTGGGCCTCGATCAGGCCAAGATAAATCTGGACGGCGGCGGCCTGGCGCTGGGACATCCGCTGGGTGCCACGGGCGCACGCATCACGGGAAAGGCTGCGTCGCTGCTGGCGCGCACCAAGGGCCGCTACGCTCTCGCAACCCAATGCATCGGCGGCGGCCAAGGCATCGCAACGGTCATGGAAGCGCTTTGAAGATGCAGAGCCAACTCGGCTCACGCGGAATACTTTAGACAGGCTTCTAGATCGCCCAAGATGCCTTTGGAGTCCACGATTGCCCGTGGCTGAAGGCGCGCGAGGCGTCGGTTGAATCCAACTCCAACAGGCGCGTGATGTGCTTCGCCGCCGCAGGGCGGCTCAGCAAGTAGCCTTGTCCCTCAGGACAACCGTGCTCCTGTAAAAAATGCAGTTGCCCGTCTGTTTCGACGCCCTCCGCAACCACCCGCATGTGCAGGCTTCTGCCCAAACTGATGACGGCTCGCACAATACTGGCGTTGTCGCCGTCGGAAACGACATCGTGCATGAATGACCGGTCGATTTTGAGCGTATCGATGGGGAACCGCCGCAGGTAACTCAAGCTGGAATATCCGGTCCCGAAGTCGTCAAGGGCGAGGTGAACGCCGATACCCTTGAGAGTTCGCAGCACTGATGCGGTCGAAGTCGGATCTTGAAGCAGAAATGTCTCAGTGAGTTCGAATTCCAGAGAGGCCGGATCGCAGCCGGTGCCTTGCAGGATGGCGCACACGCCTTGAACAAATCCCTTCGCCCGCAGCTCAACCGCGGAGATATTGACCGCCATCCGGATTCCCTTCAAGCCCGCGTCCTGCCACCGCTTCACTTGCCGGCAGGCCTCGCGCAGCACCCACTTGCCCAGGGATACAATCAGGCCGGATTCCTCGGCGACGGCGATGAATTCCGACGGGGGCAGTACGCCCCGTGTCGGATGCCGCCAGCGCACAAGTGCTTCCACGGCCGTGATCGCGCCCGTCCGCAAATCGAACTTGGGCTGGTAGTGCAGCAGGAGCGCTTGTTTCTCTATGGCCACTCGCAAGCCATTTTCGATGGACTGCCGTTGTGCGGCTTTCGCGTTCATCTCCGGCTTGAAAAATTGATAGCAGTTTCGGCCGCTCTCCTTTGCTTGGTACATGGCGAAGTCCGCGTTCTTCAGCAGTGCATCCGCATGCACACCGTCATCCGGAAAGGTCACGACGCCGATGCTTGCCGTGGCGTACAACGTGTGCTCATCGATCTGATGAGGCAGACTCAGGGCCGTCAGTATTTTTTCGGCGCTAACGGCTGCATCCTGGCCTTGGGTCAACTGCGACAACAGAATCACAAATTCGTCGCCGCCTTGCCGGCTGACCGTATCGGCCTGGCGGACGCAACCCAGCAATCTCTGCGCCACAGATTTCAATAGGCGATCGCCAATCCCATGACCCAAGGAATCATTGATGGTCTTGAAACGATCGAGATCCAGATATAGGAGGCCAAGCTTGGTGCCTCCGCGCTGCGCAGCCGCCATGGCTTGCGCCAGTCGGTCGTTCAGCAGCAGTCTGTTGGGCAGATCGGTGAGGCTGTCGTGCTGGGCAAGATAGGACATTCGCAGCGACAGCGCGCGTGCGGCGCTCACGTCGTGAAATACCATGACTGCGCCCGTAACCTGCCCGTGGCGATCGCGTATGGGCGCGGCAGAGTCCTCGATCGCGGCCTCGAATCCGTCGCGACGCACTAAAATGCAATTCGGCGGCAAACCGACAGTCTTGTTTTCCCTGATCGCGCGCATCATCGGATCACATACGCGCGCGCGCGTAAGTTCATCGACGAGCTGGAACACTTCCTCGAATGGTCGCCCCGCTGCGTCTTCTCGAGACCAGCCCGTCAAACGCTCCGCGACCATATTGAGAAATGTGACGTGCCCATCGGCGTCTGTACTCATCACGGCGCCGCCGATTGAGTTGAGCGTGACTTGCGCCCGCTCCTTTTCGTCGTACAGCGCCTCGGTGTTTGCCGCCCGCTCGATCATGCTGCGCAGCACTTTCGGCATCAGATAGGCATCCAAGCGGTCTTTGAGCAAGTAATCTTGGGCGCCCCGCTGCACCGCCAACTTGGCGATGGCCTCGTCTTGCGGCGCAATCAATACCAGGATGGGAACATGAGGGGCCAGCGCAAACAATGCGTCGAATGTCTCGATTCCCTGACTATCGACCAGGAAGAGGTCGAGCAAGATGGCGTCTACGCGCTTGGCAGCCCTGACACCGGCGTATTGACGGAGGTGATCGGCTCCTTCGGAGCACCGCTGGACCCAAACGACTTCAAAAGATGAGTCCCGCGAACTCGCGAGCGCGTCTCGAATGACACTGGCGCCCGCGTGATCTGTTTGGACCAGTAGTACCTGATCTAGCATACAGTTCCTTTGTTCCACGCCCTCCTCGGTTCACCGGGCCTGGTTTCCTTGCTGCCACAGTCAAGCAGTTTGCTTTCGCGGCTGTCTGTTCGCTGACGCACATAGCGGCCCGCGACGCGCCGCCATCAATCCTTAGAAATGCGACTCGAGCGTGATGCTGACCGGGCAGTGATCGCTGCCCATGACATTGGGATGAATCTGGGCACCTTTGACGGCGCCGCGCAATGAGGCCGACACCATGAGGTAATCGATTCTCCATCCGACGTTGCGCGCCCGCGAATTCGCAAAGTGACTCCACCATGAATAGTGGCCATTACCTTCGGTGAACAGGCGGAAAGTATCCACGAATCCCGCATCGACGAAGGCCTGAAAGCCCGCGCGCTCTTCGTCGGTAAATCCCTTCTTGCCGCGGTTGGGCTTGGGGTTGGCAAGATCGAGCTCGGTATGAGCAACATTCAGATCGCCGCAAAATATCACGGGCTTGGCCTTCTCCAACTGTTTGCAGTAGGCGAGGAAGGCCGGATCCCAGTGCTTGTGCCGCAGGGCAAGGCGGCTCAAGTCATCCTTGGCGTTGGGCGTGTACACCGTGACGACATGGAAATTGGCGAACTCGGCCGTGATGACCCGGCCCTCCTCCGCGCTGTCGCGTTTCAGTTCGTCGGCGAATGTGAACCGCTTGGCGAAATCGTTCGGAAAGCCGTTGATGATTTTCAGCGGTTCCTGTTTGGAAAAGATTGCCGTTCCGGAGTAGCCTTTCTTGACCGCCGAGTTCCAGTACTCGAAGGTGTTGGGCAACTCGATTTCAATCTGGCCGCGCTCGGCCTTGGTTTCCTGCAGGCAGAGGATGTCGGGCTTGTGAGCCTCGAGAAACGAGTGGAACAGGCCTTTCTTATGCACGGCACGAATGCCATTCACGTTCCAGGAATAGATTTTCATTTTGGTTTAGTGGCGCCCCAACCCGCGCCCAATGCTTTGTACACCGCGACCAATGAAGTGGCCGCATCGGTGCGGCTTTGCGAGAGCAGCAACTCGGCACTCAAAGCCGTGCGCTCCGCATCGAGCACTTCAAGGAAATCGATGAGCCCGCCTTCAAAGCGCTTTTGAGCCAGGTCGGCCGCTTTGTCGCTCGCCGCTGCGGCGACTTGCAGCGCATCGCGCCGGGATTGCGAGCGCCCAAAACTGATCAAAGCCCCTTCGGTGTCTTCGAGCGCGCCGAGCACGGCGCCCTCATAAGCGGCCAGCGCCGCATCGGTTTGCGCCCTCGCTGAGCTGATGCGCGCGCGAACTCGGCCGAGATCGAACGCAGCCCACGAAATACTCGGCCCGAAAGCGAAGAAGCGTGCGTCGCTGGTCCCGAACTCGCCGAACGTCGGGGCAAGGTAACCCACCTGGCCGGTCAATGTGACCTTCGGAAAAAGATCGCCCACCGCCACACCGACGCGCGCGGTGGCCCCCGCGAGCCTGCGCTCGGCGGCGCGAACATCGGGCCGCCGGCGCAGCAATTGTTCCGGCGTGCCGATCGCATTCAAAGGCGGCAAGGCGGGCTGCGGGGTCAGCGGGGTCAGCGGGGTCAGCATCGCGCTCAAGGCCGTCGGCTGTCGCCCGGTCAGAACGCTCAAGCGATAGCTGGTGGTTGCAATCGAGGCCTGCAGGCTCGGTATGGACGCCAGCGTCGTCTGCCATTGCGCCTCCGCGCGCGCCGTATCCAACTGATTTCCTCTTCCCGCCTCCAGCCGGTTGCGCGTGAGCTTCAGCGTATTGAATTGATTGTCGGCATTGCGCTCCGTCAGCGTCAATTGATCCTGAAGACCGCGCAAGATGAAATAGTCGCGCGCCACTTCGGCGATCACGCTGACGCGGGCGTCCCGCAACGTGGCAGCGCTCGCACCCACGTCGGCGCGCGCCGCTTCGACGTTGCGTCTGACGCGGCCAAACAGATCCAGCTCCCAGAGCCCGTCGAAGCCGGCTTGCGCAGCATCGAACTCGCGGTCATGCCTATCGACGCCGGGCAGTTGTTCCTGAGAATCCAAAATGCGCGAGTAACCTCCGCTGAATGTGACCGTCGGAAATTGATCGAAACCTGCCAGTCTCCGGACGGCGCGTGCGGCCCGCAAATTCGCTTCCGCTGCGCTCAAATCCTTATTGTGGCCAAGCGCGTCCTCGATCAAACCGGTGAGCATGGGGTCTGAAAATCCCAGCCAGTAGCCTTCAACGGCATCACCCTCGGCGAGACCCGGCTCGCCGGCGTTCGCAAACCGCGCATCCACCGGCGTTTCCGGTCGATGGTAGTTCGGGCCCACGGCGCAGCCGCACATGGCCGCCATCGCCGCGGCGGCCGCAAGCCAGCTACGCACGAGGCTGCTCCTCGCTTGCCGACAGCGCGGGATATTCCAGGTGCTTTTTACGCCGCTCCAACCAGGTTTCGATGGTCACGAAAAATACCGGCGTCAGAAACAGGCCGAATGAGGTGACGCCCAGCATGCCCGCGAACACCGCGATGCCGATGGCCTCACGCATCTCGCTGCCGGCACCGCTGGCAATCACGAGGGGAATCACGCCCATGATGAAAGCGAACGACGTCATGAGAATGGGGCGCAAGCGCAGCCGGCAGGCCTCGATCGCAGCCTCAACCGGCGCCAAGCCGTGTTCGACGCGTTCGCGTGCGAATTCCACGATCAGAATGGCATTTTTGCAGGCAAGCCCCACGAGGACGATGAAGCCTATCTGCGTCAGCACGTTATTGTCCGAACCCTTGAGCCAAACCCCTGCCATCGCCGACAGCAAACACATCGGCACGATGAGAATGACGGCCAGCGGCAGCGCCCAGCTTTCGTATTGTGCGGACAGAATCAAGAAGACCAACATGACGCAGATGGGAAATACCAGCAGCGCCGTGTTGCCGGCCGTCTTTTGCTGGAACGTCAGGTCGGTCCACTCGTATCCGAAGCCGTTGGGCAATGTCTCCTTCAGCACGCGTTCCATCGCCGCAGTCGCTTGGCTGGAGGAGACGCCGGGTGCACCCTGCCCGTTGATGTCCGAGGCCAAATAGACGTTGTAATGCGAGACGCGGTCGGGTCCTGCCTCGAAGCGAATGTCCGCCACCGCTCCCATCGGCACCATGTCGCCGCTCAGATTGCGCATTTTCAGATTCGCAATGTCCTCCGGCTGGTTGCGGAACTGCGATTCCGCCTGGGCATACACTCGATAGGTTCGTCCAAAGCGATTGAAGTCGTTGATGTACACCGACCCCAGATAGCCCTGCAACGTGTCGAACACCTCCGAGAGCGGAACCCCTTGGCGCTTGGCCTTGACTCGATCCACGTCCGCGAACAGCTGCGGCACACTGTTCTGAAACGTCGTATACGTCGCATACGGGTTCAATTGGTGATCCGTCCGCGCCTTGTTCAAGACTTCGGCGGTAACCCGCGCAAGTTCATCGTAGCCGTGGGCAGCCCGGTCTTGCAGGAACAACTTGAAGCCCCCGGTGGTCCCCAGTCCCTGTACCGGCGGCGGCGGCACCGCGAATATGACGGCATCTTGAATGGCGGAAAACCTTCTATTGAGCGCTTGAGCAATGGCGCCTGCCGACAAGTCCTTGGTCTTGCGCTCCTCGAAGGATTTCAACGGAAAGAACAGTACCGCTGCATTGCTCAAATTGACGAATCCCTGTACCGACAGACCGGAAAATCCGATCACATGGTCGACACCCGGAGTCTGTTTGGCGAGCGCCGAGATTTGCCGCACGACCTTTTCGGTTCGATCCAGCGATGCCGCATCGGGCAATTGCACGATGCCGATGAGATATTGCTTGTCTTGCGCGGGTATGAAGCCACCGGGCACCAGCTGAAACATGCCCCAGGTGCCGGCCAACAAACACGCGAATACGGCGAGCACGATGCCGCGAATGGCCGTGAGCCTGCGCACGCCATGACCGTAGCGTTCGGAGCCGCGTTCGAATGCGCGATTGAACAGGCGAAAAAACCCGCCCAGCACTTTGTTGATGCCCCGCTGAAATATATCGGGTTGCGAATTTCTCGGCTTCAAGAGAAGCGCCGCCAACGCCGGCGACAGAGTCAAAGAATTGAACGTCGAGATGATGGTGCTCGCAGCGATGGTGATGCCGAACTGCCTGTAGAA
>JALYIH010000082.1 GCA_030775865.1 Pseudomonadota bacterium
CAGCTTCCCCAGCGCGTGCGCTGGCAGCGAATGCTCACCCGCGAGACGGAATATCTCAGCTCCGCCGCCAGCTGCAGCAGCCGCGGCGCCAGCCGTTCTTCTGCCGCCCCCTTCAGCCAGCTTTGCAGCAAAACGCGAGCCGCCGAATCGTCCGGCGCCTGCACCACGATTCGGCTGCCGTGCTGCTCGAGTTTGCGGATCGGCCCGCGACGCCATTCCACCGCCAGGTGCTCGCCGGTGAAGGCGAACTCTATCAACGGCGGTACAGGCTCCAGGGGCGCCACGAAGCAGCGCATCGCCGCGACTTTGCGATTGATCCAAGGCGTGAAGCGTTGCACGAAGTCGCGCACCGCGTGCGCGTTTACGCCCACCGGTACCACGATTTCGACGCGGCCGCCCACATGCACCCGCGCCGTGAGGCGCCGCGCGCGGGGACTGACTCGAACCGCGAACGGGTCGCTCGAGCTACGCGTTTCGAACAATGATAGCTGCGTGCCGTGTGGCTTCATCGCGCCGGATGATACCAGGTTAGGGGTGTCGCGGACCGCGCGGCAGGAACTTATGGCTTCGCCAATAACGCAAGCTGGCGCTGCGCCATCTTGTAATCCGGCGCCGCGATGAGGGCCTTTTCAATCCAGTTGCGCGCGCCCAAATGGTCGCCGCGATTTTGCAGCTCGCGGCCGAGCGCCAGGTACGCCTCCGCATGTCCCCATCCCGGCGCATCGATGCTGGTGCCGGATGATTGTTCGAACAACTGCGCCGCAAACTGCAGCTGGGCGAGGCTTTTCGGGCTTACGGGAGACCCGGGTTTTGCACCGCGCATCTCTTGCATCGCCGACAACAGCACCGCACGTGGATTGCGAGGCTCCAATTTGAGCGCGGATTTCAAGCGATCCGCCGCGCGCGACCGCAACAACACGGCCTCCAGCGACTTCAAGTCGGCAAGTCCCGAATAGCAGGCCGATTGCAGCACCATGCCTTCGACCGTGTCGGCATTTTTCTCGAGTACCGGCTTGAGTTCATCGATGCAATTCGAGAATGCCGCCTCCGCCGCGCGGGCGTGACGCTCGCGCGATAGCTGCCCGAAACGATATTGTGCATGGGCCAAGTGATAGTGCGAGTTCATGTCGCCGGGATCGCTCTTGACTTGCGTCATCAAATTTTGAATGAGATTGGCGATGCTGTTGCCATCCTCGGTTTGGTAGGCGTAGTCGATCCTTGCCTGAGTATCGCCGCCCTCTTGCGCTCGGGCTCCAGTGGCGATGATGAGCACGACGGTTAACAGAATATATCTGGCGATAAGCATCCAACGGTTCCTTAGGCTCTACAGTGCCGGCGCCCGCGCTTAGAATGGCGATCGAAGATATCACAACAAGGTTTGCAAACTTGAGCCTGGATCTGATCGATATTGGGTCGAACCTCACGCATGACAGTTTTGCGGAGGATCGTGAGGCCGTCATAACACGAGCGTTACAGGCCGGCGTGCGCCGCCAAGTCGTCACGGGCGCCGATTTGGCGAGCTCCCGGCAAGCCGCAGCGTTGGCCGCCTCCCATCCGTCTCGCCTTTGGAGCACGGCCGGCGTCCATCCGCATCACGCACAATCCTTCAGCGCCTCGCAGCGCAGCGAGCTGACCGATCTGTTGAAACTGAATTCCGTGGTGGCCGTCGGCGAATGCGGTCTGGACTATTTCCGCAACCTCTCCCCGCCGCCCGACCAACGCGCGGCTTTTATCTCGCAATTGGAAATCGCCGCGCAGGTCCGCAAGCCGGTGTTCCTTCATCAACGGGACGCGCACGGCGATTTTGCCGCGATATTGAAGGATTTCGACGGCAGGCTGCACGGCGGCGTCGCGCATTGCTTTACGGGAGGTGAGCTCGAACTCGAAGCGTATCTGGCGCTTGGCCTCTACATCGGCATCACCGGTTGGGCTTGCGATGAGCGGCGTGGTCTTGAACTGCGAAGCATCGTGCCGCGCATCCCCGCCGACAGGCTGCTGATAGAGACCGACGCGCCCTATCTATTGCCGCGAGACATGAACCCGCTGCCGAAATCGCGGCGAAACGAACCTGCCTATCTGCCGCACATAGCGGCGACGGTCGCGCACCTGCGCGGCGAATCCCTCGAGGCGGTCGCTGCCGTGACGACGCGCAATGCCGTGGCGCTTTTTGCCCTTACAGGTTCGTGAGCAAGTGCGGGCTCGGCCGCAACTGCGCCACCAGTCGGCTCCAGGTATCCGCGTGCTCCTCGGCATCCCGGACCACGTGACTGCGCCGATCGACCACCGGGAATTCCATTTCGATGCCATCCAGCATCACCACCCACTTCGGAATGCCCTTGGTAAATTTTCCGACGTTTGAGAACAGCAGGCGTCCTTCGACCGGCACGTCGCCGACCAGGGCCTTGACCGCCGCGATTCGGTCATACAGTGCCGGCTGCGGATTGTCGAATGTATAGCGATGTCCGCGGCCCATGACGGTCCAGTCGCTCATCTGGTCGCCGCCGAAGATCAGGCCGGTGACTCGCCGCGTATCGAGGACCAGGATTCCGCGCGGCGTCAGGAGTATATGGTCGATGTGGATGAAGCCGCCCATCCCGTCCGGAACGAGAACCTGATGCGCGGCCGCCAGGGCAACGCGCTCCAATCGCGCCAGTAACGACTTGCGCCGCGCACGGCGCTGATAGGCGCGCACCCCAAAAAACGCCAGCGCCGCCAGCAGCAGTGCCGCTGCACCGATGCCGATCCACTGCGCTTCGATGCTGATGTTGGTCATTCGAGCGCTGCGGCCAGTGCCTCGAGCGTGGGCGGCAGGTCCACGTAGCGCTGAGGCAAGCGCAGCAGGCGGCCGAGACTCTCCGGAACCGCGATAGGCCTGCCGATGATGGGCTCTACAATTTCATTGAACTTTGCCGGGTGCGCCGTTGCGACCACAATCCAGGGCGACGCGCGCCGCTCCGCAGCGCTCAAACGGCTGTAGACTTCCGCCGCCGTCGCGGTGTGCGGGCACCATTCGCGTCCGTACTGCATGAAGTCCCCTCCGATACGAGCGCGAATTGTAGCGTCATCGACGCTGTCCGCGCTCAAGTGTTCGCGCATTGTCTCCCATGTGGGATAGAGCGCGCGAGCGCGTTCCATGTTGCTCGGGTTTCCTACATCCATTGCCGAGGCCAATGTCGCGACGCTTAGGCGGGGCTGCCACCGGCCGGTGGCCAGATAATCAGGGACCGTGCGATTGATGTTATGCGCCAGCACGATGCGGCCTAAGGGGAAGCCCATCGCGCGAGCCCATAGCGCCGCGCAGGCATTGCCCAGGTTGCCTGCCGGAATGATGTAAGACGGCTTGGTTCCGCTGAGTTTGGCAATTTCAAGACTGGAGGCCATGTAGTAGACCATCTGCGGCAACAGGCGGCCGACATTGATGCTGTTGGCGGAGCTGAAGCGAAACTTGCGGCTCAAGGTGGGGTCGCGGAATGCTTCCTTGACCAATCCTTGACAGTCATCGAAGTTTCCATCAACTCGCAGCGACAGCACGTTGTCTCCCCAGCAGGTCAATTGTCGCTCCTGACGCGGGCTCACCAGTCCCTTGGGGTAAAGGATGACCACCCTCGCCCAGGCGCGACCGTTGAAGGCCGCGGCGACGGCGCCACCGGTATCGCCCGACGTCGCCACCAACATGGTCAGCGGTTGTGCGGGCGCATTGAGTCGCAGGCGCTGCTGGCTCTCCGCGAGAAACCGTGCCCCGAAATCCTTGAACGCGGCGGTGGGTCCGTGATAAAGCTCGAGGACAAACAGGGAGTCGGGGCACGCGGCAACAGCTGTTGTCGGAGCGGGTAGACTCAAGGCCGCATCGGCGATGTCCGCCAGCGCATCTTGCAAGCCATCGCCGTGGAAGAATTCGGCCAGCGCGCCTCGCGCTATTTGCGGCAGGCCCGATGCGCCGGCGAATGCATCCGCATCGACAGTCGGCAGCTTCGTCGGAATATACAGACCACCGTCCGGAGCAAGGCCCTGCGCCATGGCTTCGCTCAGGGTCACCAGCGGCGCACCGCCGCGCGAGCTTGCAAACTTGAGTCCTGCCATCAAGCCTTTACCACCCGAGCACCATAATTCTGCATGAGGGATACCCACGAGTCCGACTGCAACTCGTGCGTGGCGAATGCTGCCACCATGGCGCCGCGCACCGCCTCCGCATGTTGAATCGCGGACCACGCAAAGACCGCGGGACCCGCCCCGGATATCGAGCAACCCAGTGCACCGGCGGACATGGCAGCCCGCTGCACATCCTTGAAGCCGGGTATCAATGAATGCCGCTGCGGCTCGATGATCACATCGTTGAAGGATTCGCGGATCAGTTCCAAGTCATTGGAATAGCAGCCGCTGATGAATCCCGCCAGATTCGCGCTCTGCCAAACATAATCCGAGCGGCTGACATTGGTGTTGAGCATGGCGCGCGCTTCCCGAGTCCCCAGATACATATGAGGATGCACCAACACACAGCGCAGTCCGCGCGGAACGGGTATTTGTTTCACGCGCGGATTGTCGATGCCCACGGTGAGGGTCAGACCACCGTACAGGCAGGGAGCGATATTGTCGATGTGCGCGGAGCCGCTCGCGACAATTTCCCCTTCCATGGCAAATTTCAGCAGCTGCAGCTGCGGCGCGGGAGCGTGCAGCAACGCATTGGCGGCCACGACGGCGGCGACAGCCGACGCCGCCGACCCACCCATGCCTGACCCCAAGGGAATGCCTTTTTCGATATCCAGCTCAAACCCAAAGCCCGGCGACAATGCCGCATGCATGACCTGCACCGCACGTCCGGCGGTGTTGTGCTTCGGCTCGACCGGCAACTCACCGGCGACACCGGCGATGGAACGGATTCGCACTTCGTTTTCGTCAATGCGGCGAATTCGTACCCGGTCGCCGACCTCATCGACGGCGTGCCCTAAAATGTCGAACCCGATGCCGACATTGGCAACGGTGGCAGGGGCAAAAGCGGTAACGTCAGTGAGCACGGTGTCCTCTCTCTGGCCCAAAAGCCTAAAGGTGAGCGCCAAGATAGGCGGATAAGCGCAACAAATCCGAAAAAACGCCCGCTGCGGTCACTTCGGGCCCCGCTCCGGGACCCTGTACGATCAGCGGATTGTCGCAATACCGGCGTGTCACAAAGCGCACCACGTTATCGGTGAGCGCGATATTCGCAAAAGCATGCTTAGCGTCAAGTCGCATCAAACCCACGGTTGCCTTGCCGCCGGCATCGACGCGCCCCACGTAGCGCAGCACCTGATTCTTTGCACGCGCCTCGGTGAACGCCGCCGCCATCGCAGCATCTGACTCCGGCAGGCGCGCCATGAATTCTTCGACGCTGCACCTGGTGAGCGCCTCCGGTACCAAGCCCTCCACTTGCACATCCGATATTTCCAGCGTCAGGCCCATTTCGCGCCCGAGAATGATCAGCTTGCGCGCCACGTCCATGCCCGACAGGTCATCGCGCGGGTCCGGTTCGGTATAACCTTTCGCCTTCGCATCGCGGACGATCGAGGAAAAAGACTCGCTGCCGTCGAATACGTTGAACAAGTAAGCCAGTGTTCCGGAAAATATGCCTTCGATTTGTGTAATGTCGTCGCCGGTTCCGCGCAGATCGCGCAGGGTTTGAATCACCGGCAATCCAGCACCCACCGTAGCCTCATACAGATAGTGCGTGCCTGCCGCCCTTCTCGCCTCTTGCAGCGAGCGGTAGTAAGGAAGCGTGCCGCTGTTGGCTTTCTTGTTGGGCGTGACGATGTGGATGCCGCGCGCCAGCCAGTCGCGATACCGGTCGGCGACCACGGCGCTCGCCGTACAGTCGATGACCACGGTGTGGGGTATATAGTCGGCTTGAATGTGGTTGATGAATTTTTGCATGTCGAGCGGTTCGCCGGCCTCGGCCATCCGCTCCTTCCAGCGGCTCAAGTCCACCGACTTCTCTTCGAGCAGCATTCGCGTCGAGCTGGTGATGCCGCGGACCCGCAAGTCCAACTTCAGCTCCCGCAGCCGCTCGATTTGGCTGGCGATCTGCCCCAGCAGCGCCCGACCGACCGTGCCCGGCCCGATCAAGCCCATCGACAGTGTGTTGGGCGACAGATAGAAGGCCGCATGCACCGCGCGCAGCGCCCTGGCGGCGCCCTTGCCGTCAACGACGACGGAGATATTGCGTTCCGAGGCCCCTTGAGCAATCGCCCGTACGCTGATCGCGGCAGCGCCAAGCGAATTGAATACCTTGGCAGCGACACCATGTGCGCCGGCCATGCCATCGCCGACAACCGCGAGAATGCTCATGCCGAGTGCCACCTCGACATGCTGAATCTGGCCGTCGCGCAGTTCGGCATCGAAAGCCCGGCGCACCGCCTCCTCGGCGCGCACCGCCTGCGCTTCGGGAATCGCGAAGCAAATGGAGTGCTCCGAACTGCCTTGCGAAATCAAGATGACCGAGATTCCTGCGTCGCGCAATGCACCGAACAGCCGATGTGCCGTGCCCGGCACCCCGATCATGCCGGCGCCCTCGAGGTTCACGAGCGCAACCGGGTCGATGCTCGTAATGCCCTTTACTTTGAGCGCCGAAACAGGATTCTCACAAATCAAGGTGCCGCGCTTTTGCGGCGCAAAGGTGTTGCGAATGAATATGGGGATCTGGCGCGCCACGGCGGGGGCCATGGTCTGCGGGTGAATGACCTTGGCGCCGAAGTAGGCAAGCTCCATCGCTTCGTTGTACGAAAGTTGGTCGATGACCTGTGCGTTCGGCACCAGTCGCGGATCGGCCGACAACACGCCGTCGACATCGGTCCATATGATGATTTCCGCAGCATCGAGCAGCGCCCCAAAGATAGAGCCGGAAAAATCACTGCCGTTGCGGCCCAGTGTGGTCCGCTTTCCCTTGGTCGTGGTTGCGACGAAACCGGTGACGATGAGGCGGCCGGCAAAATTCGGCGGCACCATTTTCTGAAGATTGGCTTCGCTCACGGTCCACTGCACCGCCGCCCCCAGCGAGCCCCACTCGACGATGATGACTTCGCGCGCATCGAGCCATACAATCTCGCCCTTGACGCGGGCGCGCTCGCGTAAGTAAGGCGCGAACAAGCGCGTCGACCATATTTCACCGAAGCCGGCGATGACATCGCGCATCGAATGCGTCGAGGATCGGATGAGCCGCACGGCCTGCAGCATACCGGCGATGTCCAGACAATCACGCTCGAACTGCGCCTTGTAAGTCTCGTAAGCGCTTGTCGATATCAATTCGGCCGCCAAACCTAAGTGCCTAGCTTGCAGCGCGCGAATGAGCGGTCCGAATTCCTTGTTGGGCTGCTCGGCCAGCGTCACCAGTTCGAGCAACGAATCGGTGACCCCGCGGCAGGCGGACAGGACGATGGCTTCGCGCGGGTTCGATGATGCCTCGATGATCTCGGCAACCTGGCGGAAACAAGCGGCATCAGCGACGCTGGAACCCCCAAATTTATGTACTACCCACTTGTCCATTCTGCACACGCGCCCTGACAGCCCAGGCGTGCTCGCGCTCCCAAACCGTAAACGTTGATGAAATGCGGCGGTAAGCCGCTAGACAGCCCGAAACTCTAATCGTACCAAAGGGAGGCAGGCAAGCGATTCCGTTCGTGTTTTACGCTCCGCCCCGCCGTGAACTGCTGCCGCCCCGACCGGATTTCGGCAGTCCCGTATGCTGCGTGCGGAACGGACGGATGGGTGTAGAGCGGCCCGGTCCGACAGGCTGATATGCAGGAATGAGATGCTGCTTGCCGTTGCCAATCAAATCCGCCCGGCCCATGCGCTTCAAGGCATCGCGCAAAACGGGCCAATTGTCAGGATCGTGATAGCGCAGAAAAGCCTTGTGCAGGCGGCGAACTTTGATGCCCTTCGGAATCACCACCTCCTCGCTCGAGCGGCTGACGCGCTTGAGGGGATTCTTGGACGAATGATACATCGCGGTGGCGGTGGCCATGGGCGACGGCAAAAACGCTTGAACCTGATCGGCACGAAATCCATTCTTCTTCAACCACAGCGCCAGTTCGAGCATGTCCACATCGCGGGTGCCGGGATGGGCGGCGATGAAATAAGGAATCAGATATTGTTCCTTGCCCGCTTCCCTTGAATATTTATCGAACAGCTCCTTGAACCGGTAGTAGCTGCCGACGCCGGGTTTCATCATTTTGGACAAAGGCCCTTCACCGATGGCCTCCGGCGCAATCTTCAGATAACCGCCCGTATGATGGGTCGCGAGTTCCTTGACGTACTCGGGCGATTCAATCGCCAGATCGTAGCGAACCCCCGACGCGATCAATACCTTCTTGATCCCCTTCAGCGCTCGCGCGCGGCGATACAGATTGATGAGCGGAGCATGATCGGTATTGAGGTTGGGACACACGCCCGGAAACACGCAGGAGGGTCTACGGCACGCAGACTCGATCGCCGTGCTCTTGCAATGCAAGCGGTACATGTTCGCCGTGGGGCCGCCCAAGTCCGAGATGACGCCGGTGAAACCCTTCACCTCATCGCGGATGGTTTCAATCTCGCGAATGACGGAGTCTTCCGAGCGGCTCTGAATGATTCGCCCTTCATGTTCGGTGATCGAACAGAACGTGCATCCGCCGAAGCATCCGCGCTGAATCGCCACCGAGAACCGGATCATGTGGTAGGCGGGAATCTTCGCGTCCCCGTAGCTGGGGTGCGGCCGGCGCGCGTAGGGCAATTCGTAAATGGCATCCATGTCCGCCGTCGCCAAGGGAATGGGCGGCGGATTCAGCCACAGCTCCTGTGTTCCGTGCCGCTGCACCAGTGCGCGCGCATTTCCGGGATTCGACTCCAGGTGCAAGATGCGCGATGCGTGCGCATACAGCACCGCATCGCGGTTGACTTGCTCGAAGGCAGGCATGCGAATGACGCTGCGCTCGCGCTGGGCGTTCGGGACCTTACGATAAAACTTTACAACTTTTTCAGAGGCCGCCGGGCTCCCGGACGCGGAACCCGCGGCGTCGCTCTGTGCCGCCGCTTGGGTTGCGGCCGCTTGGGTTGCCGCCGCCAAGGTACTCTTGCGGTCCTCTTCGCCGGCGTACGGATCCAGCGGCGGGCTCAAGGGCCCCGGTGTGTCCAATTCGCTCGAGTCGATTTCCACCCAGCCGGCCGGCATGCCGCGGCGTAAGTACGCCGTGCCGCGCAAATCGGTGATGTCGGAAATCGGTGAGCCTTCATCCAGCCGCCGCGCGATCTCGCCGATCTGGCGCTCCGCGTTGCCATAAACCAAAAGATCCGCTTTGGCATCGACCAATACGGAGCGGCGTACCTGTTCGGACCAGTAGTCAAAATGCGCGATTCGCCGCAGGCTCGCTTCGATGCCGCCGATGACGATGGGTACGCCCTTGTAAGCTTCGCGGATGCGCTGCGAATACACGATGACGCAGCGGTCCGGGCGTTTGCCGCCTTGCCCACCGGGCGTATATGCATCGTCACTGCGCACGCGCCGATCCGAGGTGTAGCGATTGACCATGGAATCCATGTTGCCGCCGGTCACTCCGAAGAACAGCCGCGGTGCTCCAAGAGCTTCGAAGTCTCGGGTGCTATGCCAGTTCGGCTGCGCAATGATCCCAACCTTGAATCCTTGCGCCTCCAATACGCGTCCGATGATGGCCATCCCGAAGCTCGGATGATCGACGTAGGCATCACCGGTGACGATGATGATGTCGCACTGCTGCCAGCCGAGCGTCGCCATTTCCGCGCGCGAGGTCGGTAGGAAGGTCGCCGGCGATGAACCGGCGACACCTACACTAGGACTCGAAAATAGGGGAGCGGCGCTTTGCACGGCCGCGATTAGGCCTGATTGTAGGGCTTAAGTACAACGAAACTCATCACCCATGGGCCCTTAACCCACGTCGATAGGGTAATAGCTCTGGGCCTCTTCGCGCTGCACCAGCAGGGCCACGTTATGCCCCGCCCGGGCTACTTCGCGTTTCAAGTCGGCCACGGTGGACACCCCTACGCCATTGACGCCCAACACGACGTCCCCGGGCTGCAATCCGGCGGCCAGCGCCGGGCCGGTCACATCTTCAATGAGCAATCGGCCTTTGGTATGCAATTCCTGCTGTTCGCTGGGCTGCAGCGACCTAAGCACCAACCCCAACTTGCCGCCGCCGTCCTCACCCGAGGTGCGCGCCACCTGGCTGGGCGAATCTTCCAGCAGCACCGTCTTTACCGTCACTTCGGTGGCTTTGCGGTCGTGCCAGATCCCCAGACGGGCCTGGGTGCCCGGCGGCAACTGCGACACGATGGCGGGCAAATCCCAGGAATGATCGATGTTGCGCCCATTCACGCTGGTAATGACGTCGCCCGCCCTCAGGCCGGCCTTCTCGCCGGGTCCGGTGGGGTCTACCGAACTGATCAATGCGCCGTGCGGTGTGGTCAAGCCGAATGAAAGTGCCAGCTGCTGGCGAATATCCTGCACTGCGACGCCGATGCGGCTGCGCAGCACTTTGCCGTTCTTTTGCAGCTGATCCTTGACGTTCAAGGCCAAATCGATGGGTATGGCAAAGGACACGCCCATATAGCCGCCCGTGCGGCTGTAAATCTGCGAATTGATGCCGATGACCTCGCCGTCAATGTTGAACAGCGGACCACCCGAATTGCCGGGGTTCACGGCGGCATCGGTTTGGATGAAGGTCACGTAACTGGTGTTGCTGCCATCGATCAAAGGCCGCCCGATGGCGCTGATAACACCCGCCGTCACGCTGTTTTCAAATCCGAAGGGCGAGCCGATCGCAATGGCCCATTGACCGGGACGCAATTTGGACGGGTCGCCAAAGCGCACGGTCGGCAATCCGGACGCGGCAATTTTGATCAGCGCCACGTCGCTGGCCTTGTCGATACCGACCACTTTGGCGGCGAATTCGCGCCGGTCAGTGAGCGTGACGATCACTTCGGACGCATCGGAAACCACGTGCGCATTGGTCAACACATAGCCGTCCGAGCTGACGATGAAACCCGAGCCCACCCCTTTGCTCGGCGCCGAGCGATCCGGACCCGGCGCAGGCGTTTGGAAGCGGCGGAAGAATTGCGACAGCGGATCGTCGCCGTCCCCCTGCCCGACGAAACCCGGAATTTTCTGAGCCTTCTCCGTCACGCTGACGTTCACCACGGCACCACCGGCCTCTGCGACCAAACCGGAAAAATCGGGCAGTCCCGTCACACGCGCAGCGGGCGCAGTCGCCGGGGCGGCTGCCGCCGCAACGGTCGATGAACCCGACGGAGACGTCCCCGCATCGGCGTTCGAGCGCTGATGAGCCACGACCATCACCAAGATGCCCGCCACCACGGCGAGCGACCAAGTTCGGATGCTTCCCATTAAGTTCGTCCTCGTCCTCTACAGATAAGATTCTGGATCTAAACAACTGACCCCAAAAATGGGGTGTTGGTTTCAATTTTCCAGGCTAAATGGGGAATTTTTCAAGCCATCCTGGCCTCAAGGGGCTCGAAATGTGAATTCCCTGCGGGTAATCCTAGGCCTCCAGCGACTACCCTTACCAGTATGGCAGACGGAGGTCCAATTCTGGTGGTGGTGGGGGGCGACACCAAACGTCTGCAATGGCTCACGCACCATGTCACGAGCCATTGGCCCAATGCTCAGGTGACAACCCTTCGTGCCGGAGAAACGGCGCCTTTGAGCCGGCTGGTCAGCGAGCGTACGCCCGACGCCGTTGTCCTGCAGGCCGATTTCGCCAACGATGCGCTGGCCGACATCGTGCTCAACAGCATGACCCAACTGCTGCGCATCCAGCCCGCCTTGCACTGCATCTTGCTCGCCGACAATGGCAATGAAATGTCGGCGGTCCGCGCCCTCAAGAGCGGTGCCAAAGACTACCTGCCGCTGTCGCAAATTACGCGAGACCACCTGCTCACGGCGGTTGGCGAAGCCTGTGCCAAACGGCGCATCGCGGCGCAAGCGGCCGCCATGATGGCAAACAGCGAAAATTCCACCATCATCGAGGTTCCCGGCTATTCCATCGTCAAGGAAATTGCCACCAGCAATTTCTCGTCCGTGTTTCTCGCACGCAGCGAACGGCTGCGCAGAAACGTCGTGCTCAAGGTGATGACGCGCGGCGAATCGGAGCGGGAATTGGGCGATGCCGAGCGGTTCCAGAGAGAGTACGAAATAATCTCCAGCATCACGCACCGTGCGATCGCGGAGATCCACGACTTCGGCTCCCAACCAGGGATTCTGTACCTCGCCATGGAATACTTTCCGTGCGGCGACCTGCGCGATCGCTTGCGCAACCCCTTGAGCGTGGATGAAAGCCTCTACTATTTGCGCGCCATCGCCGAGGCACTGCGAGTCATCCATGTCTTCGGCATCCTGCATCGTGACCTGAAACCAGCGAATGTCATGTTGCGCGAGGACAATTCCCCGGTGCTCATCGATTTTGGTTTGGCCCGCCGCTCACTCGATGAAATCGGCAACACCGGGGTCGGTCAGGTGCTCGGCTCACCGTACTACATCAGTCCCGAACAAGCGCAGGGTCAGCGAGTCGATGTGCGTACCGACCTCTACAGCCTGGGGGTGATGTTTTACGAAATGCTCACCGGCCAGCGCCCCTACGGCGGCCGAAGTGCCGTGGCCATCATGGCGCAGCACACCACCTCGCCCGTACCGTCTCTGCCGGAGTCCACAGCCATGCAGCAGCCGTTGCTCGACCGCCTCATGGCCAAGCTGCCAAGCGCCCGCTACACATCCGCGGATGAGTTGCTGGCGGACTTAGGACCCATGGCAGCCGTCGCATAAACGTGACGCCTGTCACAAGACGCTGCGACGGAGGATATTGAGTAAATCGCCGGCTTGAGGCTGTGACAGCCATCATGCCCGCCAGGCGCGGCGTTTGGCACCCTGTCCACGTCATGTTCATCTCCGTCAAGCGCCACGAGCGTGAAAAACAGGAACTGATTAGCGCCAGCAATCGGGTGACCGATGCCATTCTAAGGACAAGTTCCGACGGACTGTTCCTCATGGATTCCAAAGGCAAGATCGAGCCGCAGGTTTCGGCCTCATTGGGCACGCTTTTTCGCCGCCAAGATTTCACCCACTTGACCCTGGAGAAATTGATCGGTCCGCTGGTCTCGGCGAAAACCTTGAGCGTCGTGCGCACTCACTTGGCTCACTTCTTGGAGATGGGCCGCGGCGAGACCGCAGCCTCGGATCCGCTTCAAGATGTGGAAGTGAAATTGGCCAACGCCGACGGCAGCTTCGCCAGCGCCCACTATTCCTTTGAATTCAGACCAACCGAGACTGCTCACGAACCGCGTTCTTGGATGGTGCGCGTCACCGATATCACGGCGCGCTCGCAGCAGCAACGAGAGTTGGAGGATCTACGGATCCAGGTGCTGACGCAGGGCGAAATACTCCGCAGTGTCCTGCAGGCGGGTGGCTCCCGTTTCGGTTCCTTCCTGCAGAAAACCGACGCCTCGATGAAAACCATCAACAGTGTGTTGAAGAAACCGGCGCGCGAGGCCGGCGCCTTCCGTCACAAGCTCGAGGAAACTCTCGAGGAAGTCGACCGCATACGGCGTGACGCGGCCGCCCTGAAGCTCACGGGCCTGCAGACCGCGGCGCGCGACTTCGAAGACGCCTTGCAGGAACTGCGCAGCCGCGAGACTTTGAGCGGCAGTGATTTCCTGCCGCTGGCCGTGAAGCTGGATGCGCTGTATGGGCAATTCGCGATGTTGCGATCGCTCACCTCGCAAGCCAGCCCGGGGCGAGAGGTCGAAGCCGTGGCGCCCGAGGCGCGCGTCACCCAAAACGGCACTCAGATCATCGAAGCACCGAAATTTTTCGCCGAACTGGCGCAGCACGCCGCGCCCGCCGCGCAACGCATGGCCGCCGTGGGCAGCTTGGAGAGTACGCTGACCACGCTCACTGATCTGGTGGCGCAGGAAAATCACAAGTCTGTCGTCCTCACATGCAGGGGTTTGGATTTGGTGCCCACGCGCTATCAGGCAACCGTGAAGAATGTGGCGATCCAGCTCATTCGCAATGCCGTTGTACACGGCATCGAGGCCGCCGCTGAGCGGGCAGCCTCCGGCAAGCCCAATGCTGCCGCGCTGCATCTGGAATTCAAAGCGGTGCCCGGAAACGGCTTCGAACTGACGTTTCAGGACGATGGTCGGGGGTTGGATGCGGACAAGGTCCGCGGCGTTGCCGTCGCCAGGGGACTCGTCACCGAAGAAGAAGCCGGCCGCCTGCGCGATCGGCAGGCCATTAAACTGATTTTCAAATCCGGCTTTACCACGATGGCCGACAACGATGGCGATACCAAACATGGCACCGGCATGTCGCTGGTCCGCCGTTATGTGCACGAAGCGGGCGGCAAAATCGCGCTCGCCAGCGTGGTGGGCCAGGAAACCCGCTTCAAGGTCACGCTGCCCACGCTTGAGATGGCGAGCGACGCGCAAGTCGCCTGATCTGCGTCTCTATTTTTTAAGCGGCGAGAGTTCCACCAAGATCGCGCCGGCCTGAACCCGGTCCGATAACCCATAGGCAATTCGCGAGACCACGCCGTCATAGGGCGCTGTGAGCGTGTGTTCCATTTTCATCGCCTCGACGGTGACCAATGGTGTGCCGCGTGCTACTTGCTGATCGGTTGCGACGTGCACTGCCACGATGGTTCCCGGCAGAGGCGTCAACAACGAACCTTGTTCGGTGCCGCCGGCCACCTGCAAGGCATCGTCGGTGCGCGCCGAGGTCAGCATGACATGCCGCCCGTCTCCAAAGAAATGCAGCGTGAGGTGAGCATCGAACACACTCAGGCGTTGCACCCGACCCTGGATTTCCACGTGCAGCGATTGGGGGCTGCGCGCGAGTACGCGCACCGTATATCGATCGTCGCCCACTTGCGCCAAATAAGTATTCAGCGCTAAAGATTCAACGCCGGCGCTACCTTCAGCAAAACGCCAGGTGGTGCTGGGGGCCGCCGCGAGCCGCCAGCCGCGGCTATCCTCCCACAGCGCGTTATTCGCCGTGTTCTTTGCCGCGTACCACACCGCGGCCAGAGCGATGTCTGCGGATCCGGCGTCCGGCTCGCAGAATGATAATTGCGCGCGCCGCACAGGTAGAAAATCGGTGCCCACAGCGCCAGCGCGAAACGTTTCATCGTCGAGCACGCTGGACAGCAGCGCGCGGTTGGTCGCCACGCCCGCGATCTCCACCTCGTTCAAAGCACGGTGCAAAAGATCAATGGCCGCAGCTCGCGACTCGCCCCAGGCGATGATTTTTCCCAGCATGGGATCGTAGTAGGTTGATACCTCATCGCCCGCTTCGACTCCGGTATCCAGGCGCAGTCCCGGAACACTTTCGGGCCAGCGCAGGTGAGTGATTTGTCCGACGCTCGGCAAGTAGTCCCGCGCTGGGTCCTCGGCGTACAGACGCGCCTCGACGGCGAAGCCGCGCTGGGTGATATCCGCCTGGATTCGCGGTAAACGCTCGCCCTGCGCGATGCGTAATTGCCATTCGACCAGATCGATGCCGGTGATGAGCTCCGTGACCGGGTGTTCCACCTGCAATCGAGTATTCATTTCCATGAAGTAGAAATTCTGGGCATCGTCGACCAGGAATTCCACGGTGCCGGCGCCGATGTAACCCACCGCTTGGGCGGATCTGACGGCGGACTGCGCCATCGACGCGCGCACGTCGGCGCGCAAGCCCGGCGCCGGCGCTTCTTCGATGATCTTCTGATGCCGGCGCTGCACCGAACAGTCGCGATCGAACAGACTCAAGGTTTGTCCGTGCGAGTCGGCAAAGATTTGCACTTCCACGTGCCGGGCCCTGGGAAAGTAGCGCTCCATGAGCAAACGATCATCGCCAAAGGCCGTGCGTGCCAGGCGTTGCGCCGATTCCACCGCAGCGCCTACCTCGGCGGCGGAGTTGACCACTTGCATGCCTTTGCCGCCGCCACCGGCGCTGGCCTTGATGATCAGCGGATATCCTATGCGCGCGGCCTCCTGCATGAGACGCGTGGCCGCTTGCTCATCGCCGTGATAGCCCGGCGCCACCGGCACACCCACGGCCGCCATGGCGGCCTTCGAAGCGCTCTTGGACCCCATGGCCTCGATCGCCGAGGCAGGCGGCCCGACAAAGATCAAACCCGCATCTTGGCACGCTTGTGCGAAGTGCGCGTTCTCCGAGAGAAATCCATACCCGGGGTGAACGGCATCGGCGCCGACGCGCTTTGCCAGTGCGATGAGCTTCTCGATGTGCAGATAGCTCTCGGCGGCCGCGGCGGGCCCCAAATGGTAGGCCTCGTCCGCGACGCGCACATGCTGCGCATTTCGGTCGGCATCCGAATACACCGCGATGGTCGTTACCCCTAAGCGCCGTGCGGTGCGCACGATGCGGCAAACAATTTCGCCGCGGTTGGCCACGAGCAGTCGTCGGATCATCGCTGTACTCACATTCGAAACACGCCGAAACGCGTGGGGGCGGTGTCTTGGGCGCGGGTCAGCGCCAGCGCCAGTCCCAGAACGCGCCGGGTGTCGAGAGGATCGATGACGCCATCGTCCCACAGCCGCGCGGAAGAGTAGTAAGGATGCCCTTGGCGCTCGAATTGCTCGCGAATGGGCGCCTTGAGTTTTTCTTCCTCGACATCGCTGAAGGCTTCCCCGCTGCGCTCCAAGGCCTCTCGCTTGATGGTGGCCAGGACGCTGGCCGCCTGCTCGCCTCCCATGACCGAGGTGCGTGCATTCGGCCACTGAAACAAAAAGCGCGGACTGTAGGCACGGCCGCACATGGCGTAGTTGCCCGCACCGAAGCTGCCGCCGATGACCACGGTGTACTTGGGCACGGATGCGCAGGCCACCGCGGTGACGAGTTTGGCACCATCCTTGGCAATGCCGCCCGCTTCGGCGGCCTGGCCCACCATGAAGCCCGCGATGTTCTGCAGAAACACCAGGGGAATGCCTTCACGGCAGCACAGCTCGATGAAATGCGTACCCTTCAGCGCGCTCTCAGAGAACAAAATGCCATTGTTGGCCAATATTCCAACCGTGGTGCCATGGATATCGGCAAAGCCGCAAACCAGCGTCGTTCCATACAGCGCCTTGAACTCGTCGAACCACGCGCCGTCGACCAGGCGCGCAATCAGTTCGTGGACATCGTAAGGCTTGCGGGAATTCTGGGGGATGATGCCGTACAGCTCCGCCGGGTCGAACGGGCTTTCCAACCCGCTTAGCGCAGAGCCGGGCGGCGCTGGCCGCACGGTGGGAGTTCGCAGGCGCGCCACGGCGCGGCGCGCAAAAGCCAGCGCGTGCGTGTCATTCTCCGCATAGTAATCAGTCACACCGGAGCGGCGGCAATGAACGTCGGCGCCTCCCAGGGATTCCGCATCGATCTCCTCGCCGGTGGCCGCGCGCACCAACGGCGGCCCGCCGAGAAAAACGCGGCCTTGGTTGCGAACGATGATGGCGTGATCGGACATCGCCGGCACATAGGCGCCGCCTGCGGTACACGACCCGTGCACCACCGCGATCTGCGCGATGCCCTGGGACGAGAGTCTTGCCTGATTGAAGAAAATACGGCCGAAGTGATCGCGGTCGGGAAACACTTCGTCCTGCCGGGGCAGAAACGCACCGCCGCTTTCGACCAAGTAAATGCAGGGCAACGCGTTATCGCCGGCAATCTCCTGCGCCCGCAAATGCTTCTTCACGGTCAGCGGATAATAGGTGCCGCCTTTTACGGTGGGATCATTGGCCACCACCATGCACTCGCGCGAGGAAACCCGCCCGATGCCGGTGATCAAACCGGCGCCCGGCAGATCTTCGCCATATACCCCCTGCGCCGCGAGCGCGGACAGCTCGAGGAACGGTGAGCCGGGATCGAGCAGCGCAGCAATGCGGTCGCGCGCCAGCAGTTTTCCGGCCTTGATGTGCTTGTCGCGCGCGGCCGCGCTGCCGCCTGCCGCGTTGCGGCGCAACGTCAGGCGCAGGTCGTCGACCACCGACTGCATCGCAGCGCGGTTATCGGCGAATTCCCGCGAGCGGACATCCAGTTTGGAGACTAATTTGGCCATTGGCTTTGTCGCCTTAAGCGTGGCAGAATTGTCGGACAGTCCGATTATCCAACGATCCTGAGTCCGTGACAATGGGGGTCGGTGAAAATGGCCAATTCTGCTTATCGCGAGTTCAACTTCGGTCTCGGTGAGGTCATCGACACCGTGCGCGATCAAGTGCGGCGCTTTGCCGAGGAGCGCATCGCACCGCGTGCCAACGAAATAGACCGCAGCAACATCTTCCCCAGGGACTTGTGGCGCGAAGCCGGCGATCTGGGATTGTTGGGACTGACCGTGAGTCCCGAGCATGGCGGCGCCGGCCTGGGGTACCTCGCCCATACGATCGCCATGGAAGAAATCTCTCGCGCTTCGGCTGCGGTGGGCTTGAGCTATGGGGCGCATTCGAACCTCTGCGTGAATCAGCTGGCGCTCAATGCCACGGAGGCCCAGAAACACAAGTATCTGCCCAAGCTGCTCAGCGGCGAACATGTCGGAGCGCTCGCCATGTCCGAGCCCGGCGCCGGTTCAGACGTGGTGTCGATGCAGCTGAAGGCCGTCCGCGATGGCGACTGCTACGTGCTCGACGGACGCAAGATGTGGATCACCAACGGTCCGGAGGCTGATGTGCTGGTGGTGTACGCCAAGACCACGCCGGAAGCCGGTGCGCGCGGCATCAGTGCGTTCATCATCGAAAAGGATTTCAAGGGATTCACCCCCGCACAGAAGCTCGACAAGCTGGGGATGCGCGGCTCGAGCACCAGTGAGCTGGTATTCGACAACTGCCAAGTTCCCGCCGCGAATCTACTGGGCACTGAAAATCAGGGCGTGAGCGTGTTGATGCGGGGCCTGGATTACGAGCGCGTGGTGCTCTCCGGGGGCCCGCTCGGCATCATGGCGGCAGCGTTGGACGTGGCGGTACCGTACGTGCGCGAACGCAAGCAATTCGGTCAGGCCATCGGCACTTTCGAGCTGGTGCAGGGCAAACTCGCGGACATGTACGCTTCCTTGAACGCGTGCCGCAGCTATGTCTACATGGTTGCCGCGGCATGCGATCGCGGTGATGCCACACGCAAGGACGCTGCCGCATGTATTTTGTTCTGCGCCGAGGCGGCCACCCGCGCCTCGTTGGATGCAATTCAATTGTTGGGCGGCAATGGCTACATCAACGACTATCCCACGGGGCGATTGCTGCGCGATGCCAAGCTCTACGAAATCGGCGCCGGCACCTCGGAGATTCGCCGCATGTTGGTGGGGCGCGAGCTTTTTGGGGAAGGTTGATGACCGATCTGTTCGTGCCGCTGGATGACCACCCCGCCTACCGGCAAATTGCGAATTTGATCGAACAACGCATCGTCGCCAGATCCTTGCGCACCGGCGACGCGCTGCCATCCGAGACCGATCTCGCCCGTCAGTTCGGGGTGAACCGCTCGACGATCCGGGAAGCGATTCGCGAACTGGAGATCCACGGATTGCTGGGGCGCGGGCGCGGCGAGAAGCGCCTGCGCGTCACTCGACCGGAACCCGGCAGCGTCAGTTCGGGTGTCAGTCGGGCCTTGGCCCTCCACGACGTGACCTTCATGGAGTTGTGGGAGGCCATGATGGCCATCGAGCCGGCCGCCGCGCAATATGCCGCCACGCGACGCACCGCTGCTCAACTGCAGGGAATCACGCGCGCGAACGCCCGCTTCAACCGTGAGATCGGCGACACTGCGGCGGCCGTTTCCGCCGTCGTGGATTTCTTCACCGCGGTTGCCGGCGCCAGCGGCAACCAGGTGCTGGCGCTCTCGCAGGCACCCCTGAACCTATTGCTGGTACCCGCGCTGTCGAGAATCATCGACCGTGTGCCGCAGGCGCGTGCGCGCATTCAGGCGGCACAGGGCAAGATCATCGATGCCATCAAGCTCAAAAAGAGCGAGCAAGCTCGGAACTGGATGGAGAAGCACATTCGCGATTTCAAGCGCGGCTACGAACTCGACATTCCAAAGCCCAAAAAATGAAACGGGCGCTCCCCGCGCTGGAAGTGAGACGGGGTGACGTCGCTGCCATTGTCCTTCCTGGCTAGCGCGAGACTAGCTCGATAGTTGCGTTATGACCGTGCGCACCTGCCAATTCGGCGTCACACGTCAACAATGGGGCGTCGATCGCCTCTGCAAGCGCGAATGATTGCCTTGGGTTGGAAACTGTTGCCGACATCACAGGGTTGGTCGAAAGCCAAGTCACTCAATCAACAGCAAGCCGCGCTTCTTCTGAGCCATGGTGTCGACCGTGTTCATGGCTTCGTACAGCCGTTCCGGCTTGACCAGCCATGGGCCGTATTTCTTGTTCACGTCGAGGACCAGGACCAAGTCTTCCTCGTTGAGGTATCCCGCAATGGGGGAGTGATGGCCGTGCCCCGTCCCGAATAGCGGAGCTCGTGAAAAATTGATCACATATCGACGCGACAGATCATTCGTGTGGCTGAGTTCCTCGCGGAAAGCGGCTAAATCCAAATCGCGCAACACGGTGACTTTTCTTTGCAGCTTCTGTCGGGCGATGTCCGCGAGCTGATCGAGAGTGATTCCCTCCGGCAAATAGCCCAGCACGGTCGAGAAGTTCGTGCCTTGCAAAATGCTCTCTTGGTTTCCCGGCTGTTTGAGCGAGTGCAATACATTGACCAGGCTCGTCGGGCCGCAGACACTGGTGTTTCGCTGAAAGTCGATGCCGGACTGGTAAGTCGTTGCAACGGGCAGTGCCCATGCCTTCCGAAGTAGCGCCGGGTCTTGGTAGTCGCGGGTCTCTTGGATGGAGACGACGTGTGGGTAGCCGGCGTGCCCTACGGATAAGACTGGTGGGAAAATTACAGCGGAGCCGCCCAACAAAAGCGCGGTCACTGCCGTCCATAAGACTATCTTGCGGCTACGTGTCATCCTGCAATTCTAGGTCGCCGCCGGACTCTGAATGTTGCGCACCATCCTGCGCCCGGTTTTTCCTTCTCCATAGCCGCTTATCTCCCGCGTCGTGCCGGCAGTTACCGGTGGTGCGGCAAGTCTCGCGCCTTTCGGCAGCCGTGTCGAATTGAGCGCTACGGTTCCACTCCCGCAGCAACGGGCTGCGCAGGACTATCAGCTGCGAGCCCAACCGTAGCGATGAGGCCATTGGCCTTCTGCAACACCTCGCGCGCGTAGTCCCAGTTTATTGCGACGGTAGCGTCGCCTACCGCGGCGCGCAGCAAGTCGGAGAATTGATCGACGTCTGGTTCAAAGCTCTCGCCCTGTGCATTGACAGGCGGATGCGCTTCGAGCAGGAGCTCGCCATCATTCCAGGCCACTTTTACCGGCACGTTGATGAGGCGCACGGGCGTGCCCACGGGAAGCTGAGGAAACAATGCGGCCACATCCTCCGGGTACATACGAATGCAGCCATGGGTTACGGCCAATCCCACCGCAGTGGGATTGTTGGTGCCGTGGATCTCGTATGTGCCATCGCCGAATCCGAGCCGTATTTTATAGTCGCCTAACGGGTTATCCGGTCCGGGACGCACCACGGCCGGCAAGGGATCGCCGGCGTCGGCATGCTCTTTGAGAATCGAGGCCGTCGGATACCAGGAGGGATGTTCGACTTTAGCGATGACGCGAGTTCGGCCCAGCGGCGTGCTCTTGCCCAACTTACCTATGCTGACAGGGTAGGTGATAACCACCCGCTTTCCGTTCCGTTTTGCTGTGGGAAAGTAATATAACCGGTGTTCAGGGATGCTCACGACAACACCCTCATGCGGTCCTGGCGGCAGAATGCGCTGACCGGGCAACACAATTTTCGTGCCCTCGCCGGGCAACCACATATCGACGCCGGGGTTGGCGCGGGTGATTTCATCGTATCCCAGGCTGTACTTTCGAGCGATGTCCAGCAACGTGTCTTTGTAGTGGGTTGTGATCGTGGTGTCAGCACCGATGATTCCCGAGCCATCGGTAGGCAACTCGAAGACGGTTGCTTTGCTCGGTGAGATCCACAATGCGACAGTAAGACCGATAAAGGCTCGAGCTAGCCTAAGGAAGGTGGATCGCTTCATGATTTTCCAAGTGGGGATTTCAGTGCGCGATCGCTGTCCGCGCGCGGCAGCCGGTGCATCTGTGTTTTCCAAAAGAAATAGACCAGGGCAGCGCAAAGTAGGGCTTAGAGGATCTGTTCCCGTTGCGTGTCGGTGCCGGCAGGATCGTGCAGGTTCGTGCTGAAGGACACCAGCACCATGGCCGCATCACCGGTGTTGCGAAATGCATGAACCACGCCCGGCGGAATGGTCAACCGCAAGATCTCGCCCGCCGGCACCTCGATGTCGCGAATCGTCCCCTGCTCTTTGAGCCGGATCAGGCTGGGTCCGACCACGGTAGTGGTTTCCACCGCGGTGCGGTGCACGTGATTGCCGCGGATTTCGCCGGGTTGAGTCAGCACCACATGCACATTCTTTTGTGCCTGTAGTTCAGGGTCCGTCAACGGCTCGAATAAAACCCCGCGGGGATCCCGATGGGTTTTCACCGCTTGCAAGGTGGCGCCGCGCAGATTGGGGTTTGTCATCCGACCGATTATACAGTCAGCCATGGCTCGCGCCGTCCTGGGATTGACAGGCTCCTACTACGGTCGCGGCCGCCGGCTCGCGTGCCCGCGAACAATGAGCAGAACCCCGGTGACCAGCATGATATCCAGCCAATCCATCGAACCCCCGCCGCCGCCCCCTCCGCTACTGCTGCCGCTACTACTGCCGGCACCGCTTCCGCCACTGCTGCTGGCTGCCGTCACCGTGAGTGTGGCGGTCGCTGCCGCGGTATTGCCGCCGGCGGGACCGGTCATGAGGGCGTTTATGGCGACGGTGTTGGTGTACGTGCCCGCGGTCGCGCTTTGCACACTGAACGTAACGTTGCAGCTGCCCTTGGCGGGTATATTCGCACCGGTCAGCGTGACGCTGCTGGTCGTGCTGCTGAGTGACATGGATCCCCCGCTGCACGATGTCGACGGCCCGGGCGAAGCCGCCAGGATGAGATTGGCGGGGAGCGAGATCGTGATGGCCGACTGCGTCAGGAAAAATGGATTGGAATTGTTCAAGGTCAGCGCGAATGCCGAAGCAGCATTGACGGCCACGCTGGCCGGCGAGAACGCGCCGCTGATCGTCGGCGCTGCAGTCGTCACGGTCATGTCGGCGATGCAGGCCGACGCGGCGGTACCGGCGACCGATGGCGCCGCGCTCGTCGCGCCATTCGCCGTGAAAGTGACGACGGCCGTATCCGCGTTGCCGGCCGAATCCTTCACCACGAGCTTCAAGGTTCCTGCGCCGCCGGACAGTACATTCACCGCGGAGCTCGCCGCACCGGAAACAATCTGCACCGCCCCGGTGCTGGTCCACGCGTAGGACGCAATCGTGGCGCCGCAAGCGGCTGCGCTGCCGCCGGCATCAAAAGTTGCGCTGCCCGCGGTAAAGCCGGCCGGTATCTTCACTGCCGCAATCGGATTGAGCGCCGCTTTGACCGCGCTCAGAGCGTTGACCATACCGGCGCCGCAGGTGTTCGTGGTGCACGCACATTCGGTTGGAGAAGTGGAGCCCACTACGCACTGCGCCACCCCAGTAGGCTGCGGAAACGGGCTGGCGCTCGCCTTCATGCGCGCAATGAGCTGTGGCGGCGTGAGGTTCGCGTTCGCGGCCCGCATGAGCGCGGCAATGCCGGAAACGATGGGTGCGGAAAAACTGGTACCGAGATTGGAATTCGTCTGATCGGTGTACGCGTTGGCGCCGGGGACCGTGGTTCCGTCATTCACCGTGGTATCAATGGAACGCAGGCATGGGGTGCCGGAATTCACGCAGTTCCCGGCGGGTGCCGCGATACCGACCTCAGGTCCCAAGCTGCTGTAGCCGACTTTGGTGCCGATATTTCTCAAGCCGGCGACCGCCAGGACGCCGGGGCAATTCGCGGGTATGTCGACGGGACCACTCTCATTGCCGGCGGAAGCAACCACCAGCACCCCCATGCTGGTGAGCTTGGTGATGAGATCCTGATAATCAGAAGTACAGGCGCTGCCTTTGCCGCCGAGACTCAAGTTAACGATGTCGGCAGGATACGGATTATCCGGCACGCCGGTGATGGACATACCCACTGCCCACTGAATGCCGGTGATGATCTCCGAGTCCAGGCCGCCGCATTTGCCCAATGCACGCACCGGCAGCAGGTACGGATTCCAGGTCATGCCCGCAATGCCGAGATTGTTGTTGGTCACCGCGCCGAGTACTCCCATGACCCTCGTGCCATGCCAAGAGCTGTTCGACTTGGTGCAGTTCTTGCTCGGAAACACCGTGGAATTCGCGAGATCGGTGCTGTCGATCCAATCACCGGGATCGGAAGGGTCAGGATCAAAACCATCCCCATCGTTGGCAACCAGAAAGGTGCCCAACGGCTTGCCATTGGTCGAATCGACATCTTCACCGACAAAATCATAGCCAGGCAATAGGCGGCCTCCGAACCCGGCGCGTAGCAGGTCAGGATGGTCAAATCGAACACCACTATCGACATCGGCGATGACGGTGCCCGAACTGCCCTTGGTAATATCCCAAGCGGAAACTGCGTCGGTGGCCGCGGCGTCGCTGGTTGGCGTGAGGATACTCGGCGTCTGCATGTACCACTGTCCGGTGGCCGTGGGCGGTGTGGGAAGGAACAAAGGATCATTGGGCTGTGCGTGCGGATAGCGTCGTTCGTCGACATCGGCAAATGCCACCGATGGATCCTCTCGTAGTTGCTTTAGGACCGCGCCGACGTCCGCGCCGTAGGCGGTCTTTTGCAGGAACACGACATGCATGCTCGGCGTGAGCTGGCGCGAGCGCGACACGGCGACGCCGGTTCGCTGGCTCAAGCTGAACACATCCGCGTCGGAAGTCTGCGCCTGCGTGACATTCACGAGTTGGGCCTTGGAGCGCAAGCGGATGGCCTTGGTCACCGCGTTGCCGGTGCTCGCTCGAAATCCTACGACCAGTCGGCTGGCCTGCGGCCCGATATCGACCGGCTGCGAACGCACCGGGTTCCACTCTGACGTCGCGGCTACGGCGGATCCCAAGCATAAGGCCAAGGCCCCGGCAATCGCCGGCTCGAGGAACGGAATTCTTATAGTTCTCATGGAATGGAAGCCTAGCAACTAAAGGGGGGCCAAAATGCGAACCACGACCATAAACTTAAGCGAAAACATGGCCGTCGGGGGATTCACCGGTATGGTCGGCTGCCGGCGACAAAAACTCACGCCGGATCCTGCGCGGCATCCGAGCCACGGTCACCTCAACCCCACCTGCGCAGCGCCCTGCCAGCGGGGTAGAATACGCGCGGTCAAATAACCGCATTTTGAAGGGGCCTTGCAATGACATATGACAATCGGCAGTTCTACATCGATGGCGCGTGGGTGGATCCGGTCGAGTCGAAGGAACTGAAGGTCATCAATCCCGCGACCGAGGAAGTAGCCGGTGTCATATCCATGGGAAGCCGCCAAGATGTCGACCGGGCGGTGACGGCCGCGCGGCGCGCATTCGACAGCTATTCGCGCACGACGCCCGCGGAGCGCCTCGCACTCATGGAACGCATCCTGGCTGCCTACAAGGCGCACTACGATGAAATTGCGCAGGCCATGACCATAGAGATGGGCGCACCCATGACGCTGTCGAAAGGCGCGCAGACGCGAATCGGCGTGGGTCACATCAGCGCCATGATCGATGTCTTGAAAACCTTCAAGTTCGAGGAAATGCGCGGCACCGTCCGATTGGTTCAGGAGCCGGTCGGCGTTTGTGCGCTGATCACGCCGTGGAACTGGCCGATGAATCAAGTGGCGGCAAAGGTTGTGCCGGCACTGGCCGCCGGCTGCACCATGGTGCTGAAGCCTTCGGAATATTCGCCCTTCAGCGCCGTCATCTGGGCCAAGGTCATGCACGAGGCCGGCGTCCCGGCCGGCGTCTTCAATCTCATCAATGGCGATGGCCCAAGCGTCGGCGCACCGCTGTCATCGCACCGGGAAGTTGATATGGTCTCCTTCACGGGGTCCACGCGCGCGGGCACCGAAGTGGCCAAGAACGCGGCGGCATCCGTCAAGCGAGTGCACCAGGAACTGGGCGGCAAATCGCCGAACGTGTTGTTGGACGACGCCGACTTCGAGCGTGCCGTCAAACAGAGCGTGCTGCATGTATTCCAGAATTCCGGTCAATCCTGCAACGCACCGACGCGCATGTTGGTACCGGCAGCCAAATTGGCCGAGGTTGAGGCCATCGCGAAGCGTGTTGCGGAGTCCGTGATCACTGGCGATCCGACCTCGGACAAGACGAACTTAGGACCGGTGGTGTCAAAGGTGCAATTCGATCGCGTCGAAGGCTACATTGCCAAAGGCATCGCCGAGGGTGCAAAGGTGGTCATCGGCGGCTCGGGAAGGCCCGATGGACTCGCCAAGGGCTATTTCGTCAAACCCACGATATTTTCGAATGTGCGCAATGACATGACCATCGCGCGCGAGGAAATCTTCGGACCCGTGCTGTGCATTCTTCCCTATGAGAGCGAAGAACAGGCGGTGCAGATTGCGAACGACACACCCTATGGTCTCGCCGCCTATGTTTGGTCCCAAGACAATCTGCGTGCGCGGCGGGTGGGCGGACAGATCCGTGCCGGCCAGGTGACCTTGAACGGCGCCTCGGGCAATATGAATACTCCGTTCGGCGGATTTAAAATGTCCGGCAATGGGCGCGAGTACGGCGAGTTTGGATTGCGCGACTTCTTGGAGGTCAAGGCGATAATCGGAGTCGATGCCGCTTGAGGCCGGTGGGCCACGGGTGATTGACCCCGTTCTTCATCTCGAGAACGTCAGCAAGCGCTTTTCGAAGGACCGGCCTGCGATCTTTGAGGGCCTCGATCTCGAACTTCGCAGCGGCGAGTATCTTGCCATCATGGGCGAGTCCGGCGTCGGCAAGTCGACGCTGCTCAACCTTTTGGCGGGACTCGATACGCCTGATGAGGGCCGCGTGGTTCTCGAAGGTGTCGATCTTGCCACGCTGGACGATGACGCCACGACGCTGCTGCGACGCCGCGCGATCGGCTTTGTCTTCCAGGCCTTTCATGTGCTGCCCTATTTGTCGGTCGAACAAAATGTCGCGCTGCCCTTGGACCTGCTGGGGATCGCGGAGCCCGAGCGCGGACGGCGCACGCAGGAAATGTTGGCCGCGGTGGGAATCGAGACCCTCGCCCAACGGCATACCCGAGAACTCTCGGGCGGCGAAGTGCAGCGCGTCGCCATTGCGCGGGCCTTGGTGCATCGACCCCGTCTGGTGCTGGCTGACGAACCAACCGGCAATCTCGATACGCGCAGCGCAGCGCAGACGCTTGCGCTGCTGCGCACACAGGTCAAAGCAAATGCCGGCGCCGGCATCCTCATTACGCATTCAAGGACTGCGGCGGAAACTGCCGATCGCATCGTCGTGCTCGACGCGCGCGGACTTAAAGCCTTGGAATCGCCGTGAGCAGCGCAGGCTCGTACAGGATTTGGCGCATATTGTTGCTGGCGCAGATACGAGAGCAGCCCACGCGATTTCTGGTCACTGTGCTGGCGCTCGCACTTGGGGTGGCCCTGGGGTCCTCGGTCTACCTGGTCAATACGTCTGCTCTCAATGAATTCGGCTTGGCCACCAAACGGTTGGTGGGTGAGGCCGACATCGTGGTGCGCGGTCCGCACGAGGGCTTTTCCGAACAAGTGTTCGTCGACCTGACACGCAATGCGTCGGTAAGCTACTTAAGCCCTGTGCTCGAACTGGACGTGGCACTCTCCGGCAGCAAAGAGACGCTCAAAGTGCTGGGGCTGGACCCTTTCAGGGCCGCTGTTCTGCAGCCAGCGATCATGGGCGACATCGGTGAGAATGTGTTTCAGCTATTCGATCCCGGTACGATTTATCTCAGCAGCGCCGCCGCGCAAGAACTCAAGCTTGGGCGCGGCGACCTGCTGCAAGTCACCGTCGGAAGTTCGGCCAAGGCGCTTCGCGTGCTCGGCATCCTGGCGCAAGGCACCTATCCGCAGCCGCTTGGCCTCATGGACATCGCCTCGGCGCAATGGGTTTTCAACGCCGTGGGTCGCTTGAATCGCATCGATGTGCGGCTCACGCCGGGCACCGACGTGGATTCCTTTCGCCGGGATCTGGGCACATGGCTTCCCGCGGGCGTTCTCGCCATCGCGCCGCAAGTCGAGCGCGACCGTGCGGTCACGGTGACGAAGGCATATCGGGTGAATCTCAACATGCTGGCGCTGGTCGCATTGTTTACCGGCGCCTTCCTGGTATTTTCCACGCAATCGCTCTCGGTGCTGCGCAGACGTCGGTCACTTGCGCTGCTACGCGCGCTCGGCGTGACGCGCAGCGAGTTGCGCAACGCCCTGCTCGGCGAAGGGCTCACCCTCGGCGTCATTGGCTCGTTGCTCGGCGTGGTCTTAGGCATTCTCATCGCTGCCGCAATTTTGAGATTCCTCACCGCCGATCTTGGCAACGGGCAGTTGCGCGCGGCGGGTGCGTCCCTGCGCACCGCGCCGCTGCAAATGGCGGCATTTTTTGCGATCGGCGTGATCATCGCCGGTATCGGCGCATGGGTACCGGCACGCAACGCCGCCCGTCAACCGCCGGCGCGCGCATTGAAAGGCGGCGACGGCGACTACAAAGCCGTGGCAAGAACCGGCTGGCGCTCTGGAGTTGCGCTGTTGGTTTTGGGGTCGGCTCTGGCTTGGTTGCCACCCGTCGGCGGACTGCCGGTATTTGGTTACGCGGCCATCGCCGCGCTCCTGCTCGGCGCGGTATTGCTGGTGCCCGCGGTCACGATGAAGGGCTTAGGGTGGGCGCCGCGAACCCACCGCATCGTGTTGGACACCGCCGTTTCCCAGCTGCGAGAAAACGTGGGGCTATCCGCGCTCAGCCTGGCATCCATCATCGTGAGCTTCAGCCTGATGGTGGCGATGGCCATCATGATCTATTCTTTTCGGATCTCGTTCGATCATTGGCTGGGCAAACTTTTGCCGGCGGATATGCTGATACGCGAACCTTTCGGCAATGACACGGCATTCTGGTCCAAAGATGATCAAGCAAAGCTCGGCGCGGTCGCAGGCATCGCACGGGTGGAGTTTCGAAGAACCCGACAAGTGCTTCTGGATCCTGTGCGTGCGCCCGTCACCTTGATCGCTCGCGGAACAAATGACCGCGACACCGCCGCCGAGTTGCCGCTGATGCGCAGCGCACCCATCCAGCCTGCCGAGACAGCACCGCTGGCTTGGATCTCGGAAGCGCTGCAGGACCTCTACGGCTACAAGATAGGGGATGCTCTCGAGATTCCGCTGGCGGGCCGGACCCATAAGTTTTTGATTGCCGGTGTCTGGCGCGACTACGCGCGGCTGTCCGGGTCGGTCGTCGTGTCCAGGCAGGCATATGCCGCCGCCACCGGTGACGAAAGCGCCAACGAAGGTTCGCTCTGGTTGAACACGGGCGCAGATGCGGACACCGCGGCAAGGATGTTGCGCCAGGCCGTGGGCAACGGCGACGCCCTGGAAATCACCACCAGCACCGCTCTGCACGAGCGGTCGCTGCAGATCTTCGATCGCGCCTTTGCCATCACCTATGCGCTGGAAGTCATCGCCGTCGTCATCGGACTTACCGGCGTGAGTTTTGCAGCGAGTTCAACTGCCCTCGCCCGCCGCGCAGAGTTCGGCATGCTGAGACACGTCGGCATGTTGCGCCGACAAATCATCGGCATGCTGGCCGACGAGGGGATTCTGACCAGTGCCTTCGGCGTGGTCTACGGCCTCGGTCTCGGCGTTGCATTGAGCCTGGTGTTGGTCTACGTCATCAATCGGCAGTCCTTCAATTGGAGCATCGATTTGGCCGTCCCTGTGTGGCAATTGGCATTGCTCAGCGCCGTGTTGATTGCCGCCGCCGCCGTCACAGCCATTTGGAGCGGCCGCGCCGCGCTCAGTCTGGATGCCGTGCGCGCCGTGCGTGAGGATTGGTGAGAAGAGCAGTTATGCTGCTGGCGGGCTGCCTGCTCGCGGTGCTCGCCGCAGCGGGCACCCGGTATGCGCCGGTCTCTGCGGGACACCCTCTGAGGTTTCCCGGCGACTTGGGCAGCCATCCGCAGTTTCGTACCGAATGGTGGTATGTCACCGGCTGGCTCACCACTGAACACGGCGAGTCTCTTGGTTTTCAAATTACCTTTTTTCGAACCAAGCCGGACATCGAGGAAGACAATCCGAGTGCGTTCGCGCCGCACCAGCTCCTGGTCGCGCATTGCGCACTCAGCGACCCGAAACGCGGCAGACTGTGGCAGGACCAAAGAATTCGGCGTGCGGGGTTGGGACTTGCCGAGGCTGCCGAAGGCGATACCAATGTCTGGATCGACAATTGGACTTTGCGGCACGCCGATCAAACCTATACGGCGAAGGTCGATGCGGAGGATTTTTCCTTCGACCTGGCGCTATCGGAGACGCAGACCCCCTTGATCAATGGAGAGGCCGGCATCAGCCGCAAAGGACCGGACCCGCAGGCGGCGAGCTACTACTACAGCCTGCCGCACATGCGGGTTGCGGGAATCATCTCGCGCAGCGGGGCCAAGGATCGCGTCACCGGTGAAGCCTGGTTCGACCACGAGTGGTCCAGCGAGTATCTGGACACTGAAGCGGCCGGCTGGGACTGGATCGGCATCAATTTCACCGATGGGGCCGCGCTGATGGCATTTCGAATTCGCGGCCTGAAGGGTGAGCAGCATTGGGCCGGCGGAACTTACCGACGGGGCGACGGTCGAATAGAGACTCTCAATCCTGGGGACCTGGAATTTCGGCCAATCCGCCGATGGGAGTCCCCACGCACCGGCATCAGCTATCCGGTGGAATGGCGAGTTCGCGCCGGCTCTCAGGAGTTCTTTCTGAAGCCGCTGCTCGACGATCAAGAAAACGACACGCGCTTGTCAACCGGTGCGATCTATTGGGAAGGCGCGGTGGAAGCCTACGCCGGATATACGCTCGCGGGCCGCGGATATTTGGAACTAACAGGTTATGGAGCGCGATTGCGCTTAAGGTGAGAGTTCGTCAGGAGCACACTCGATACGAGCCGGTGGAGATATTATGCGCACAGAACCAACGTCAACTGGATCATTCAACCCCTTGCGCCAACAGAATATTTTGGTGTCATTGACGGAAGAAATATCCCGCTGGGTCGATTGACCAAAGTTATGAGTTGGAATTGTCCCAAGCGACCTTGTAGGCTGGAGCACATGTCGTCAATGAAGTTTTCGACAGTGTTGCGTACGCCCTTTCTAATCAGACAATCCTTATGAGCGCATCGATTCGATCTGCTGTGTCGAACGCCGTGCGGGCGGGTGAGCCGCGCACTGTGCGAGAGTGGCTGGACGCACTGTGCAGCCATGCCTGCGACCAGGCCAAGTTTCTCTTGGCGGTGACGGCGCTGCTTCAGAAATCGGCGGACGAAGGTTGGGAATTGTTGTCCCTTGTCGACCAATACTATCGACGCGGGAAACTATCGTCAGATGAGTACCGATCGATCAACTCGCATTTGCAAAGTGTGGTGTTGCATGCCGAGCAAAAAGTCGCATCGAATGCTCCGTCGCCACTCGCGCAGAACCCAGCAGCCGTCGCTGCGCCGCCCGCCACACCCTTACCGCGGTCCGCTCCTATCGCGTCACCCGCTCCTATCGCGTCACCCGCGCCGATCGCATCACCCGCGCCGATCGCGTCACCCGCGCCGATCGCATCACCCGCGGCGGCACGCACAGTTAGTCTCGTGCGCCAACGCGGCGGAGGCGTCCTCACAGCGGGCGACCTACTCCGAGACCGATACCTGATTCAGGGCGTCCTCGGGAAGGGTTCGACAAGTATTGTTTACGAGGCAATCGACCGAAATCGCATTGACCTGCCCAATGACGGGCAAAAGGTGGCGGTAAAAGTGCTGCACACGGTCAGCCAGCGCCCCGAATTGCTGTTCGACTTTCGCCGCGAGTTTCAGACTCTGCAGTCGTTGTCGCATCCAAACATTGTCCGCGTGCATGACTTTGATCGTGATGGCGAGATTGCATTTTTTACCATGGAATGCCTGAGTGGCTCACTGCTGAGCCGCGCTCTAGCGGCAAATCCGGACACAGCGTTGCAGCGATCGCATGGGCTGGCGATTACGAGGGACATAGGCATGGCGCTCGCGTATGCCCATGGCCGCGGAGTGGTGCACGGTAATCTGAATCCCGACAATATTTTTATTACCAGTGAAGGCGAAATTCGCGTGTTGGCCTTTCGCGCTTCGCGCAATTGGGGCGCCGAACCCTGGATTTCAGAGCCCGAGATGAACCCGCATGTCGATGTCGCAGCACCAAGCTACGCTAGCTGTGAGGTCCTTGAAGGCCAACCAGCCGATGTGTGCGACGATATATATTCGCTTGCATGCCTGTCCTATCTTTTACTGATGGGAAAGCTCCCCTTCAAAAATCAAACGGCGATTGAAGCACGCACTACGCGCACGAGACCGCGGCGCCCGCCCGGCCTCTCCTCGTCCCAATGGCAAGCATTGCGGGACGGTCTGTGTTTGGAGCAAGCGCAGCGGCCGGCGGATCTCCAGGAATGGATGAATCGGCTCAAATTGCCTCCGCTATCAACCCATCTACCGAAATTTCCATCGCTGGTGGCTGCCCCGCGGGAGGGTCGCCGACACACTTTTGAAGTTGATGCCGCCAGTGTACTCGGGGTCGCAGCGCTAGTTTTCGGCGGGCTGTGGGGTGCGATCCATCTCGATTCCCTCGCAAACAGCGCCGATGGGTTGAATGAACAGGCAAGATCGGTGTTCGCCGGCGCCAGTACCACGCTGGCGCGTTTGTGGGACAAAACGAGCAGTGTTGTCAGCGCCCCGCAGAGCGCTGCGCCAGCCGTCATGCGCACGCCAGCACCGCCAGACCCAACCAAATCAAACCATCCGCCCGTGGCTTCTCCGACGGCACCGCAGGTCATGACTGCCAGCGCCGTGCCGGACCGGGTTGCGCCGGCGCGCGTGCCACCCGCTGCTCCTCAGCCGTCCCGAATCAAACTGGCCGCCGATACAGTTCAGGTTTCGCCCGACGAGCCAGTGGCGCGCGTTTTGGTCCGCCGTAGCGGCAACCTGGCGGGCGATGTGAGTTTCAACTGGTGGACCGAATCAGGCACGGCGAAACCGCTACGAGACTTCACACCGGTTTCTCCGCACACCGAGCACATCGGATCCGGAAAAAGCAGCGTCACACTGCTTATTCCGGTGGTGACAAATTCGGTTAAGGCGACGGCCAGGAGCTTCTACGTGGTCATTGACGAAGCAAGCCCCGGCGCGTCACTCGCGGCGCCCACGCTGACAATGGTTACGATCGGCTCGACGGATTGACGTCCTCGCGCGCACGCCGGTTGCATTGCTTCGCCTAACCCGAGTGTGCCCGCCAGCGTCCGATCGAAGCGCCGGAAATCTCGAGCGAGCGCTTGAAATGATGGCGTTCTCGGTAGACTTTGAGCAGCACGTACGCTGCGTCGAGATTGAATCTGTCTATCTCGTACGCGACTCGGTTCCGATCCTGCAGCGGTAGATCCACTCCGTAAAAGCTAAGCACTTCCATGAACTTGGGCATGCCGCGCCGATAATCAGGGGTGCATTTCAGCACCTCCGGATTATGCCGGCCCGCTGGCCCATACAAGGTCGCGCTATAACAAAAGGGCGCTTGGCCCGACGTTTTGCACCGTAAGTAGACGGCATTTCGGTCAACGCTCGTCGCACACAGCCCGAGGTCGGCGGATTGCAGTTCCCCATCGAGGGCAGCCAATTTGTAGTCCGCGACCACCCGCAAGAGCGTCAACGAATAGGAAAGCTGCATTCGTGCGGCCGCAGCGTTCGCGGCAAGATACGCTCGCTTGGGCATTTCAATCGTTTGGTAAGACGGCACCGCAAGCTCGGCCGAGCGGCCCGGAATCGGCGTGAGCAACGTCGCCAAGGCACCCCCGGTGTCGCCTCGGTAGACCAACCGATCATGGTCAAATAATGTAATTTCGGTTCGATCCGCCAATACGAGCTCGTCACTGGCTGCGCCCACGGTCCGCAGCGGCAGATCGATCGCGACTGTCGCCGTGTCGGGCCGAGCACGTTGACGAAAGTATTGCATTGCTTCACCGGCTCGCCCCAGTGCCTGCAGCGGAGGCGATTGGCGCGTACCGAGCGCCTCGGCTGTGCTCGTAGGGTCCGAGGACGTCGCTTCGTCAATACCGACCATGATGCGATTCACATTGCCATCCGAGCCTGTTATCCGGTCCTGAACGGCAAAGGCAACGTTCCAGGGGAGTTGGAAAAATACCAGGCAGACGGCTCCCACGATGGCGAGCGTTCGCGCAACTGCGGTCCGCCGCCGATAGAATTGCAGGCCCAAAATGGTACCCGCACCGATGAGTACCCCAAAGTGCTGCAGGACATGCTGCAGCCAAGAGACGCCTGAATTGCAGGTGGGACACCAGTCAGCCCCGAAGAAAAACGCGCTCATGCTCAAGCTCGATGCGAACACCACAACCAGCGCCGCGCCCACCACGACGAGTTCAGTCATATTGCGGGTAGTGGAGGCCACTGCCATCACAGGAACAACAAAGCAGGCGAAGACGAACAGTTCCTTAAAAAGCACCGTCTCGAAGGCTGACAGCATAGGGAATCCGCTCGCCCTTGCGTCCACGAGATTCGCAGCGAACATCGGGATACTCACGGTCACGGCGAGAAAGGCCAGCTTTGCCAACAACAGATGCGACCGTTTTAGCGGCCGAATCAACCAATCCTGGTCGACTCCCGGGATCGCGTCTTGGTGAACGGTACTCGCCGCGAGTGCGGCGATTCCGCCGAACCAGGCCAGAGTCAAGGGACGAAGCAGCGCCTGCGCCGCTGGATTTGCGCCAAATAGTCCCGCACTGAAAACCGCCCACTCGAGACTGACCTGAATTGCAGCGACCAGCCCGACCATCGGCCACAACAGCAGCCAATCCTTTTTAAATATTCTCCAAATCACAGCTGATCGTCCGAGCGGTTGCCGGCGTTGTGTCTGGCGGCGCGTACCATCGCGACAAAAATGTCGCGCAATGGCCGCCCTTCGGTAGCCCCACCTTCGGCGGCTAACAAAGGCCGTGCATGCGCGGCAAGCGCCACCGCCGATCCTTGAAACAGAAGTTTCCCTTCGTGCAGAAAGGCAACGTGCGTGGCAAATCGCCCGACTTCATCCAACTCATGCGATGAGATGAGTACGGTCATTTCGCCGAACGCGCGCAGAAAGCCGCCGATTATTTCGTCGCGTGCAAGCGCATCAAGGCCGCTCAGCGGCTCATCGAGTACGAGAAGCTTGGGGCGGAATGGTAATGCGCATGCCAGCCCCATTTTCAAGCGCATTCCGTGCGACAACTCGCCAATTCTGCGCCGGGGTGGCAGGTTCAATTGAGTGCGGAGGTCCTGCTCGAGGGCTCGGTCCCACTGCGCGTAGCAGGGCCGCAAATAATCGAAAAAATCCTCCACGCGCAGCCGCGCGGGCAGTACCTGATTCTCGGACACATAGCCGATCTTGGCGAGCGATTCAGGGCCGAGCGACCGCGAGTCGACGCCCATTATCGTCGCGCTACCTCGGGACGCGGCGATCATATTTAGGAGAATCTTGATTGTTGTGGTCTTTCCGGCCCCACTCGCTCCCAATAGTGCGAAAACACTGCCTTCCGGCACCTCCAGATCCAGCGCCTGCAGAGCCTCGAAATGAGGGTAGTCCTTACATAGACCGTGCGTTTCAATTATCGGCGTCATCAGCGCACCTTGAAAACGCCTTTGACGATGTTGAAGGAGTCGAAGGACTTAAGCCCCGAGAAGACCGCCCAGAATGTCCTACCATCGGAGCTGATCCACTTGGATGGAATGCGCAGGCTCAAAAAGTCTCCGGTCGTTTCCGCCTTTAGATTGCCCCAGTTTTCGTAGTAACCAATGGTCGCCCAGGGTCCCCACGGGTTACGCGACTCGAAAAGCCCCACCTGACCCGCGGAGGAATCATCGTCATTGCCGGAGGCAAAGTGACCCGTCGTAAGCAGGTAGCGTCCCAGGGCAGCGTCAAATACTGCACACGGACCTTCGGCGTTATTGGCGTCGACAAACACGGGCGCTGCGTCTGCCTCCTCCGACGACCAGTGGGTCACACGGCCGAACCAGGAAGCTTTCGTAAAATATTCATAACTATGGGTTGTCGCAGGATCGCTCGTCAGCCGATCGGGGCGAATTCGCTTCAAATACACATGCTGATCATCGCCATTGCGCATGTAGTAAAGCAACATGTACTTCGGAGTGGCGCCTTTCGAATCCTTCCCGGTATCCAAGAACGATCCCAGCGGCGATTGACTGGACCAGCGAGCAATCTGCCAGGTCCGCGCCATGTCGACCGACCAAGCGATGCTGTTGATAGGGCCGCGGCCGCCCTTGTGAACGGGGTCCGCGCTGTTTTCCGCCGTCCAAAAACCTCCGTTCGCGTAGAGAACGCCGTTGACAGCGGTCATGCTGCCGACCTTGCCGCCAAAAACCGCGGCGAATTCGCTGTACGGAGGTGATCCCCAAATATTTTTGCCCGATATTGCGTGGCTGTCTTCCGCGCTCGGTATTCCCTCGATTCGAGCAAAGCCTAAGCTCACACGCCCTATATTGTCGTCATTGCCGTCAAACCCGCCCCCGTCACCCCACGCGCAGTAAAGAGCGTCGTCAATTGCCCATGCGCACGGCCAGAGATCACTGCCCAGCGCCTTTCGTTGCGGGATACTGGTCGCGAAGTCCCACGTCACGGTCGAAATGAAATGACTGTGCGGATAGGGAATCGCGATTCCATGATCAACGTCGGGTGTGCGAAGCGCGGCCGGCGTGCAGGCGCAGACCAGCGATATCAACGCTAGGCCAAGAGGGCGCGCGACAGCCAAGGCCGCGAGCCGCGAATCGCTTGTCATAAGGAGCAGTACCTCCGATTTGCGTTGCCCTTGCGAATATCGCACAAATAGGCGCTTACTTGGCTAAACTGCCTTTCGGTGCCGAAACAGCTTTCGAAATGCGGAGTGAGAGTCTACGTATTGACGCCGAGTTTTCCTCCGACGGACGGCGGACAGGAAAAACATCTTCTGGAGCTATCGGGGAACCTGATCGCCGCCGGCGCCACGGTGCGAGTACTCACGCGACGAGTCAATCGCGATTTTCCGCGGGTCGAAATGCTCGGCTCCGTCCCTGTCCGGCGGCTTACCCCGTTCGGGGAAATCAGGGGCGTGGGCGTTCGAGCCGCGCCCCGGCTTGGTTTATTGCTCTGCAAGATGCTCTGGCGGCTGTTGCGTGATTCGCGCGACTACGACATCGTGCTGGTGTCGGGATTCAATTTCATGCCCTTAAGCGCCATCATCGCCGGGGTCCTGACACGCAAGCCCTGTGTGGTCCGGCCAGAGTCGCCCCGCGAAATTGCCGAGCCGCTGGGCGATGAGAGCCGCGTGAAGATGGGGCTGTCCGAAAATTCCCCCGCACTCCGCGCGCTTCACGGATTTAGGCGCCACGCGGCCCGACGGGTCGATCGCTACATAGCCATATCCTCCGAAATACGCGCAGGTCTTGAACGGGTCGGCGTCAGTTCCTCCCGGATTGTCGCAATTCCCAATGGCATCGCAGCCCACCGTTTCGAGCCGGTGTCCGCAGGGCGCAAGAGGCAGTTGCGCACGGCGCTGTCGCTAAAGCATGACGAATTGATGCTGATCTATACAGGGCGGGTCGCGGTATCCAAAGGGCTGCTGACCCTGATCGACGTGTGGCGCGAGCTTGCCGTAGAATTTCCTAACGCGCATCTTCTCATCGTCGGAACCGGCAAGGGTTCCTTCGATGATTGCGAACCCGCGCTGCGCGAATTCATCGCCGCCCATGACATGACTTCCGGGGTAACCTTGACCGGCAGCGTACCAAACGTCGACGAATACCTGCAGGCCAGCGACTTATTCGTGTTTCCCAGCGACTATGAGGGCTTCAGCCTGTCGATCTTGGAAGCCATGATGGTCGGGCTGCCGATGGTCACCACGCGGGTCGGCATCGCCGCGGAACTCGAAGGTCACGGCCGATTCGGCCTACTGGTGCCCCCCAAGAATAAAATGGCGTTTCGGGATGCACTGCGGCTACTGCTTCAGGATTCATCCTTGAGAGCCGAGATGGGGTCAATGGCACGCGCGATGGTACAGGCACAGTATTCCTGCGATGCCGAGGCCCGGCAATATCTGGATTTGTTCGCTGAGTTGATCCGGCCGTCATGAAAGCACTCTCCACCGTGATTCTAAAGTTTTTGAGTCGCGCCGCGCGACGGTATTTGAATAGCTACGGCCTATTGCGTGTCAAGAAAGTCTTCAATCGATCGGCTCTCGAGTGGACGCCGTCAAACGAGCGTCTGCTCGTGTTGGCGCCGCACATGGACGATGAGGTCATCGGCTGCGGGGGCACGCTGGCCCTGCACGTCGCGTGCGGCGCCGATATCACCGTGGTGTTCTTGACGGACGGCCGCCGGGGCGGGAAAACCGAGACCCGCAAGCAAGAAGCGCGGCTCGCACTTGAGGAACTTGGAATCACGAAGATTGTATTTCTTGGCGGCGAAGACGGCCGGCTTGGGACAACAAAAGGGGTGGGTACCGCCCTGCGCGATGTCCTCGAAGCGGCTCGGCCCGACATCGTGTACCTCCCATTCTTTCTCGAGGAACATCCGGATCACCGCGCTGCGAGCGCACTACTCGCCCAAGCCGTCGCGGACACACGCATGTCATTCCGATGCCACGCGTATGAAGTCTGGACTCCGCTGTTTCCAAATTGCTTCGTACGCATTGATGCCACTATCGAAGCAAAGCGGCGTGCCCTCGGGCATTATCAGAGCCAGTTGGCCGAGGCCGATTACCTGCATACCGCTCTGGGACTCAATGCCTACCGATCGAGTGCACTGTTGGATGGTCGCTGCCGGTTTGCGGAGGCCTTTTGCTCGGTCTCGCTGGCGCAATACCTGGAACTGTTTGAATCGTACGGCGCCGGCGTGCCCGAGAATGCGGGGCCCTCGGATTGAGCACGACCCGGAATGCCATTTGGCTGACCGGGTGCCGTCTGACGGGCGATGTGCTCAACCTGCTCTTGTTCGTGCTGATCTCGCGCAGCTTCGGACCCGCAGGCGCCGGAGCTTATTCTTACGGTTTTGCAGTGGCGACTTTTGCATTCGTCATCGGATGTCTCGGTATTGAAGAATACGGATTGCGGCAATACGCCCGCATGGATACCGCCGGCCAAAGTACTTTTCTCGGCGAATTGCTGGGCACCCAGATGCTCATGGTCGCGCTGGCGGTGATCTCCCTTGTCGTCTACCTGGCTCTGACCGCCCCATCGCAGGCGACGCTCGTCATGGTGTGTGCGCTCGGCGCCTATCAAATCACGGCCGCCGTCGTGGCGACGCTGTTCATTCCGGCGATGGCCGCACAACGCATGATTTGGCCAGCGTTGGCAGAATTGACCGCGCGCACCGTTGCGTTCGCAGCGGCCGGGTACGCGATTGGGGTCGCCCATGCCCCGTTGGCTCAAGCGGTTCTGGGATACCCCGTTGCCGCGCTCGTCTGGCTCACCATCGCTTTTCGATCCATTCGCCGGTTCGCACCCTCGTTGCACGTGTCGTTTTCGCCCGCAGGCACGCGGCGAATTCTAGGAATTCTATGGTCTTTCGCGCTGCTCGAGATCTTCGCGCAGTTATTTGCCCGTATCGGCGTGATCACGCTGTCGCTGCAGATCGGCGATGCGGCCGCCGGCATTTTTGCCACCGGATTGCGCCTGATCGAGGTCGCGCTGATGCCGCTGAGCTTCTTGGGAGTCGCGGCCTATCCGCGCCTCAGCCAACTTTTCTCGACAGATTTGCCCGTGTTTCGCCGTTCCGCGTCCGATTTGATGTGGTTGATGTTGCTGGGAGGCGTTGCGGCATCGTGGGGCCTTTACTTCATTGCGCCGCCGCTCCTGGTGCCGGTGCTGGGTGAGCGTTTCGCCGGCGCAGAATCGATGATTCAGACCATGGCCATCTTCGCACTGGTGCAAGCGGTCGAGGCATGCCTCGGACGAATACTTCTCACAGCAGACCGGCAAATCGCCAATGCGACGTTCGTCGCCGTCGGTGCGATTCTCAGTGTGGCATTGAATCTTGTGCTGGTACCGCACTTCGGCGTCAGCGGTGCGATCTACGCCGGCGCGGGAGCATACGCGGCCATCGATGTATGTTGCATCGGCGCATTGCGGCGCGCGCTCACCGGAGCGGTGCTGCTGAGGATGTTCGCATCCCTCGGGATCGCCGTCGCACTGGGCGCAGGCATCACCGCGTGGTTGGCGCAGCGCAATTTCTCCGCATGGCCTCAGGCGGTTGCCGCCGCGACCGTGTTTATTGCCGTTGGCGGGCTTGCATATCGACGTCGGCATGTCGACGACCCGTCCGGGCCGCGCCCGTGGAGCATATCGTGATCAAGATCATCGAAGATCGCCTGGCATTCGACGCGCTCGAGGCGCCGTGGCGCGATCTCGATGCACACCCGGAGGTACGACCATTTCAACAGTTCGCATGGGTAGCGGCATGGATGCGCACGGTGGGCTTTGCGGCAGGCCGGCGCCTGAAGGTCGTGACCTTGTGGCAGGACGGCCGGCTCATCGGGGTACTGCCGCTTTGCGTCAACCGCTTCCGAGGGCTGCGCATACTCGAATGGATCGGGGCGCGCGTCAGCGACTACTGCGGTGCCATCGTCGATGCGCGCACCGACGAGGACGTTGCCCTGCGGACGCTATGGGATGCCGTGACCAAGAGCGGTGGCTTCGATATTGCCCGCCTCAGCCATGTTCGCACCGACACCCGGCTGTTCGACGTACTCAGCGATCTCAATCCATGGATCGAAACGCTCGAGGATGCCGGCGGCGTGCCCATTGTCTGGGCGAGCGGCGAGCAATGGCTGCAGCAGCAAACCGCCGGCATGCGCGACCGAGTAAAATACAATGCGCGCAGGATGCGCAATGCCGGATTCGACGCGCGCATTTGCGCTTCGCCCGAATCGCGTGCTCGGATCATCGACATATTGGTCGCGCAAAAGCGCCCTTGGCTTGCGGCTCGCGGGCTCTCGAGCGTTATTGACGAACCCGGCGGCGTGGAATTCTTGCAATCCGCGGTGGCCGCATCGGCGGAGCGCGGCGAATTGCACTTGAGCACGGTTGAAAACGAAGATCGCATTGCGGCTTGTGATTTGGCATTTGTTCGCAACGGCGTCATCTACAGCTACATTGCTTCGTTTGATCCTGAGTACCGCAAATACAGTTTCGGCCGGGTGCTGACCGACAATCTGCTGATGTGGGGCTGTGACAACGGACTACGGCGGCTGGACTTGCTGTTAGGCGCGTACGACTACAAAACGGAGTACAACTGTACGCTCGAGCCCGTGCGCACGCTGGTCATCCCCCGCGGCCCGATCGGACGTGCGGCGCTGTTTCTCTACCGCGGCAGGGCCGCACAAGCCTCAAAATCGCGAGGTCGTGGCGAGGTAGTCGATGATGGCGGCGCGCTGAGCCGCGTCAGTAACGCCGCGGAAAGTCATGGTGGTCCCTGACACCATCGTCTCGGGAGACGTGAGGAAGCCGTCAAGGCGGTCTTTCGACCATTTGCCATGTAATCCCTTCATGGCCGGTGAATAGGCGCCATAGCCGGGTGCTGAGGCCACCGCGCTGCCGACGATGCCCGCGAGGTCCGGGCCATAGCTGTGCGTCGCCCCGTCAATCGCCTTGTGACATCCGCCGCAGGTTGTCGCGAACAGCACGGCCCCATCGGTGCCATCGGCCGGCGTGAGCGACATGATGCTCGAGGTATCCGTCCACAGTATCAGTCGGCCATCATGACCCTCGATGATGTCTCGCACGCGCTCGCCGACCAGGATCGGCTCCGAGAAGACGACCCGCTGATCTAGCAGTCGGATGCGAAAAAGCGAGTGCGCATGCAGCGAGGAAACGACAAAATCGCCTTTCCACACCGGGAAGCGGTCCTTCTCGATGCGGATCAAGTTTGAAACGCCGATGGAAGGTATCCATACGAACACCGGCTGCTCAAAGCCATCGTGCCGGCCCTGGGTATGGCTCAAGGGCCACCCAGCGGAGCCGTAGTCCGTTCCGTAGCTGACGAGCGGCCAACCATAGTTGGCGCCGCGAACGATGAGATTGAGCTCATCCCCGCCTTGCGGCCCATGCTCCGTACTCCAGATGGCTCCCTCCGGCGTTACATACAGCCCTTGCGGATTGCGGTGCCCCAGGCTGTAAATCTCGCTCGTGCCATCGTCCAGATGGATCAGGATTGTCTTGCCATAGGACACGTTTGGCTCTTGCGCGAACATCTGCTTGGTTTCGACGCCGGTGAAGTCATGATCTCCCAGGGTCAACATCAGCCGTGTCTTGCTGAGAGGAACCAGACGCCCGCCTATCTCCATGCCGGCAAACGGATTATTTTCGTGAACACTGTTTTCGCCGCGCAGCGGAACACAGGGCGTCGCTTCGAATACTGTATCCCAATGCAAGTTGGGATCACCGGCCAAGAATGCCGCTCGAGTGCCCGACATGCTGGAAACGCGCACGACGAAGCACTGTTGCGCACGCTTCCAAAAATGATGCGAGACAAAGACACGGACCGTATCGCCGTCCTCCTGGACATGAACATCGGCAACTCTGAATTGCCACGTCTGAACCCCTTGCAGCCTGTCTGCGGCATCGCCGCCGTTGGGTTTGCCTGCGTAACCTTGCGGGTTTGCGTCGGCGGCGAATTCCTTGATGTTGAGCGGCACTTGGTAGGGGAGCTGGTCGATCGAGAATGCGCCGTGCGTTTTCTCCCAGCGGAATACATAGAGGCGTCCATCGCCGGTCGCGAGCAAATATTGATCGCCGATCAGCGATATACCACCGCCTCTGACGTCGGTGGCCGGAATGCTGTCGCGGTAAGTCACTGTGTGCAGCGTGTAAAACCCAGTGCTGATGTTCGCTTGGAGGGTGGCAGGGTGCAGTCGGGCCGGGCCATAAGCGCGATAGATCTGAAGACTGCCAAGGCCGGCCACTACCAAGGCCAGCAAAATCAGCGCCGCAGCATGAAAGCGCCGCAAAGCGAAGCCGGTTACCGCCAGCAATATCGCGGCGCTGAAGGTCGCGGCGATGACCGAGCGCGGCACCTCGGGAACCGGCTTATGCAACAGGAAGGATAGGAATCCAATGCCGAATGCGGCGACTGTGACCATCAGCACGCTGACGACGCTCACACGTCGTCGGCGTAAACGCACTATCGCGAGGACGAGGGCAGCGCCTAGATAGGCGCACGCCAAGAATTTGGCCGCGTCATCAGCGCTGTCGCCTGTCCAGAACGGCACCCTTGATTTGATACCCGGCAGCAGCAACAAGAGCGTGAATGCCAATAAGTGCCATCCAATGAGGAAGCCACCCGAGGGGGGCGCTGAAGGCCTTGGCTTTGGGGAATCAGGGTCTTGCATGTCAACCCCTCTCTAAATGCGGCACTGCAATATTGGACGCATCAAGTGCATCGAAAACGGCGAGCAGTTGTCGTGCGCACTTGTCCCAACTGAATGCTTTCGCTCGCTCCAGACCTTTGACGATCATCGCGGCACGCAAGGGTGCGTCAAGGAGGACTTTGCGCATCCCCGCCGCAATGCCCTCGACGCTGAGGGGATCGACGAGACAGCCGGCACCCGCCAAGACCTCGGGCGGCGCGCAAGTATCGGCCGTCACGATGGGGCAGCCGCACGCCATCGCCTCAATGAGCGGAATCCCGAAGCCTTCATAGAGGGACGGGAAGGCAAACAACTGGGCGAGACTGTACACGGCGGGCAGATCGGCGTGCTGGATCCAGCCCGGGAATGAAACGCGGTCGCCGATGTTCAGTTCGTGGATCGCTTGAAGTTCGGCGCGCGTGCTCCAGCGCTGCTCGCCCGCCAGCACAAGCTGATGCGGCACCTCGTCTTTGATCAACGCAAACGCGCGCAGCAGCCGCGCCACGTTTTTGCGGGATTCAATCTGTCCGCACCAGAGGATGAATCGCTCCGGCAGTTTGTATTTTTCTCGGACTGCGAGCAGACGATCCCGGTCGCAGACAGGCTGAAAAAGCACCGGATCGAACCCGTTGTGGATCGGATAAACCTTTTTCGGATTGACGCCCGTATGGCGTACGGCGTCATTCTTCACCGCGTTGGACACCGCGACGAACGCGTCCGAGCGCCTGCAATACCAGGGTACGAAGGCGTTGAAATACCATTGGTCGTGCTTCTTGAAATGTTCCGGAATGACGAACCATTCGGAACCGTGCAGCACGAACATCTTTTTCGCCTTGGAAAAGAAGGGAATCGTAAACTTCGGATTGAAAATAAGGTCGATTTGCCTCTTTCGAGCTATCCAGGGAACGGCTATTTGATCCCACGGGACGGTTCCGGGTATCCCGATAGCGACCTCTTCGACGTTCGGGTACTGCGCGTAAGTTCCCAATAGCCTTGAGTTCTGATACATGAGCACGTATTGGTGGCGGGCACCGAGCGAGAAAAGCAGCGGCAGCAGCTTTTGGGTGTAAACCTTGACTCCGCCTTCCTGCTGCTCGTAATGCCGGAGCATGATCCCGATTTTCATTTATGGAGGCACTCGCACACGGCGGTACCACTATGCCAAATTTCACGCGCCATCTTTTGAGTATGTGAGAGCAAAAAATACAAAATATTAACCATAATCAAAATGGAGCCGCGGATCGAGTCACATGAACGTAGGATCGCTGAAATATCAGCATGGCGATCGCATGTGCCGCTAGCAAATGTGAGCTATATAGTGCGAACATGAGAACAGGCCGCAGAATGCCTGTCGTTTGCTGGGTCGCGCGCACGGACGGATATTTAACTTCCAGAAGGGGGATACCGAATGCGTAGAGCGGGATGTAGGACCACGATCCGTGCCGGGCGGGTGCCGGAAAAAGTAGGTTATTGGGTCACCGCCGGACTTCTACTGCTGCTGGGCCTGCCTGTCGCGGCGCAAACCACCCCCCCGGGGTATACGCTGCATCCGGGCGACAAGCTCATCGTCGGTGTCTACGACGATCCAAAACTGCTGCCTCAGGAAATCAACGTGACCCCGGACGGGAGCATCGCCTTTCCCATGGTCGGCGATGTCATGGTCGGCGGCAAGACAACGGGGCAAGTGCGCAGTGAACTGGAAGCCAAGCTGAAGAAATACATCTCCGAACCCATCGCCATCGTGATGGTCACGGAGGTCAAGGGCAACGTGGCCTACGTGGTGGGCCAAGTCAACAAGCCCGGTCAGCTCGTGATGAACCCTTCGATCAACGTGCTGCAAGCCCTCAGCATGGCCGGAGGCGGCAATCCTTATGCGAAGCTCGACAGCATCATCGTCATTAGAACCTCTGCCGGCGGCGTGCAGCGCGTGCTGCCCTTCAAATATGGGCAGGTCACTGCCGGCAAAGATTTGCAGCAAAACATCATGCTCGAAAGCGGCGACGTCGTGGTCGTGCCCTGATGCCGCCCCGAATGCGAGCCATTCCTTTATTGTGCGCCGCATCAGCGCTGTGCGGCACATCGGCTTATTCCGCCGAGGTATTTATCCAGCCGATCGCCTACGTGGGGGCAGAAACCAATTCCAATCTTGACTTGACTCCCGGCGGGCAAGCGGAAGTTACGGGCTACAACGCCACGGTCGCCTCCTTGATCGGCATCGCGACACCCAATTCCGCCACTACCATCAGGCCGCGCCTCGACTATCGGGACTACCCCACGGACCGTGGCGATAACCGGCTCGAAGAATACCTGGACTTTAATTCCAACTATAAAACCCAGCGCAGTTCCGCCGGTATCAGCGGTAGTTACGACCACCGCGACGAATTTAATGCCGAGTTGACGCCTGCCACTTACAACGAGGTCAATCCGGTGCAACCCACCGCGCCGCAGACCGGCCGCACCGTGACCGGCGGGACCCGCGACAGCTTTTATGTGCTACCCACTTATAGCTACAGCATGACGCCGTTGCTGGCGGCCGGCGTCTCGGCCTTGTACCAGAAAGTCAATTACTCACCGAACGACAATGCCCGGTACGTGGATTTCAACTACTATCAGGGCAAGGGCTTTCTGACATGGACCGTTTCCCAGAAGTCCGATCTGACCTTCGGGGGCTACGGTAACAAATACGACGCGACACGGTTCTTTTCAAAAGCCACCGCCGAAGGAGGCTCATTGGAGTTGAATACCAATTGGTCGCCACTGCTATCGACCCACGCGTCCGTGGCCTATCAACGGTCAGACATCGAGCTTCCAGCCGCCTTCAATCAATCGCTCAATGTCTGGGGCGCCGCGTTGAGCGCGGTTTATAAAGCCGAATCAAGCCAATTCAGAGGCGATTTGAACCGCCTCATCACCCCATCCGGCGGCGGCAGTGTCTACGTCGCCAATCAGCTGCAGTTCGAATACGACAGAAGGGTGACGCAGCGCCTTTCATTTACCGGCGCGGCGATCTACGAGCAAGATCGCGCGTTGACCCCAAACGTGAGCGGCGACGGCCGCAATTATCTTCGAACGCTCGTCGATCTGAAGTGGATGATGACGCGAACCTTTTTTTTCGAGGGGGGCTATTCCTATACCTGGCAGAAATTCCAACAGAACCTGGACGGCGCGGCGAATAATCGCGTGTTTCTACGATTCGGATATCAAGGACTGGGGCGCCAGTACTAATGAGCATGCCTGACGAGAATCATCAAACATCGGCGGTAACCGACTATTGGGGTGCGCTCAAGCGCCGCCGCAAATACGTTTTCACTATCCTTCCGGGCGTCGTGTTCATCTCTGTGGTGGCCGCATTCGGACTCAAACCGGAATACCAGGCGACCGCCTCGATCATGTTGCAACCATCCTCGGTGCCCAAAGACATCATCGAGAGCACCGTGGTCAGCTATTCCGATCAGCAAATCGAGATCGTTCAGGGCCGCGTGTTGACAGTCGAGAGCCTGCAGCGCATTGTTGAAGAGATCGATCCGTATCCGCTCAACAAGCAGATGAGCAGCACCGAGAAAGCGCAAAAGATACTCGAAGATACGACGATCGAAAAAGTAGACCCCGTGACGCTGAAACCGCAAGCGGAGTCGAATGCCTTTTCGCTCCACTACAAGAATCCCAAACCTGCGATGGCGGTGGCCATCGACACCAAGTTGGCTCAGTTGTTCTTGACCTACAACCAGCGCCAGCGCACGGAAGCCGCGGGCGAAGCAGTCGGGTTTCTGAAGAAGCAGTCCGACCTCATCATGCAGCAGATGCGAGACGTTGATGCTCAACTCGCAGTATTGAAGCGGCAGTACGGCGATGCATTGCCCGAATCTTTGGCGCGCAACGAGGCGATACTCGAAGATACGCAGCGGCAGATCGACTCGCTGCAACAACAAATATTGACGGCGCAGAGCAAGGAATCGGAACTGAGCATGCAACTCAGCCAGATGAGCCCCAACCTGATCACGCAGTCGGGAGACCTAACCGATGTGGCGACGGTGAGGGCTAAATTGACCGAAGCGGAACAGCGCTATACGCCGGATCATCCTGAGGTAAAGCGCCTCAAACGCGCGCTCGAAACCTTGGTAGCTCAATCCGGCATCAATGCGAGCGGGCTTGCATCCGCCGCGAACAATCCGCAATACCTAATGACGGCGACCGAGCTTAGAGGGGCTCGCAACTCGCTCCACGGTCTGGAGCAGCTCATGGCCCAGAACCGCGCCAAACTGCAGCAGCTGCACGCGTTGGTCGCGATGACCCCGGCAGCGGAGCGCGCCGTATCCGAAATACTGCGTCGCAAGCAGGCACTGCAGAACGAATACCAGCAGACGCAGGACAAGCTGCAAAGCGCGAATTTGGCGGAGAGCTTCGAGAGCCAGCAAGGCGGTGAGCGATTCACGATGCTGAGAGCGCCGTCGCACCCGCGAACACCGATATTTCCAAATCGATTGGGCGTCATCTTGCTGGGTTTGGTCCTTGGAGCGGCGTTGACGGGCATTGCAGTCGCCGTCGCCGAAAGCGTGGATTACAACGTGCGCGCGGCAAGGGATTTGGCGCTGCCTGAAGGCACCCCACTGTTGGCGAGCATCCCATTTATCAAGAATAAACGCGATCGGCGGATTCGAGTGCTTATGTTGAGTTCCTTTGCAGCGGCCTACTCACTGGCCGCTTTCATCGCAGTCGCCGTGATACTATCGTCGCTGCGCCGATAGCCAAGCGTACGATGTGTAGGCTCCCATGACCATCATTGAACGTGCGCTGGAGAAGCATCGACCGGCAGCGGAAACAGGCCTGAGTTCAGGCAAGCGCGGCAATTCCCCCAAAGAACCCATCGATCCGGCGGCTCGCCTCCCGCGCACACAAGCCGTCATCGATCGCGTGGCATGTCGTGAGCGACGCGTATTGATGTTGAACGACAGCAACGATGACAAGAGGTACGTTGCAGCGTATCGCATGCTTCGGACACGGCTGCTGCACCGAACCCGCACCAAGAAATGGACAACAATTGCCGTAACGAGCGCCGGACCCAACGACGGCAAAACCACGACCACAATCAATCTCGCGCTGAGCCTGGCACGCGAAAAGAGCCGCGAGACGGTGCTTCTGGACATGGACATGCGCAATCCCAGCGTCTGCCGCACGTTAGGCGTGGAACCTGCGCACGAACTTCGCGACTACTTGGAGCATCGTAACGGCCACCACGATCTGTTTTTCTCGCTCGGCAGCGAAAATTTGCTGGTTGCCGGGAGCATCACGCCGACCGAACTTGCCTCCGAGCTGCTCTCGGGAACGAGCTACGACGAATTGCTCGAGCTCGTCAAGCGAGGTACGCGGGATCCCATCATCCTGATCGATTTACCGCCTGTCTTGGTGACCGACGATGCCTTGGTTGTCGCGCCGAAGGTGGATGCCATGCTGATCGTGGCTTCGGAGGGGCTTACCAGCCGCTCCGAGCTGACGAAAGCCTTGAACCTCTTGTCCGAATTCACCATAGCTGGTGTGGTGCTCAACCAGGCTACGGATACCACGGCCGAATACAGCTACGGCTATACCTATGAGGGCGCATCAGACTCGCGCGCGAGCCGCACGAACGTCTGAGCCGCGCGCGGGTTCCCACATGACGTTATATGATCGTGGTCGGGCACGCCGCTCTTTGTTCGACACGATCACTTACCGTGTCCTGTCTCAAGTAGCCACCATTCTTGGCTACGTCGTGCTCGTGCGCACGCTGAGCAAGACTGATTTCGGCATCTTCAATTTGATGTATTCCTTCATTCCGCTGGTCGGAACTCTTGTCTCGCTCGGTCTCGAGCAGACCTTGAGACGCTTTCAGCCGGAATTTTTGCGGCAGGAGAGGTTCGCAGCGGCTGCGTGGCTGGTCAAACGCGTCGCCGCCGCGCGGTTCGCCACGAATACCGTGATTTTGTTCGTGGTGCTCCTGATCTGGAATCGCGTTGCGCCGCACTTTGGCCTTGGTCCCTACCGCGGAGAATTCGCGATCCTTTGCGTGCTGGTGATTCTGCACTTTCAGAGTCAGATTTTGCAGCTGTCGATGGCCTCCCACATGCTGCATCGATTCAGCGTCGGCTCGATCGCGATATTGTCATTCGGGAAGCTGATTTGGTATTCGCTGCTGGCTGCCGCCGGCATGCTCAGCTTGAGGACTGCTCTGTGCGCCGACACGATCGCATACGCGTTCGTCTATTTGTTTCTGCGCGAGGCATATCGCCGCCACTGCGGCGCAGCCGACACGCGTGAGATCTATCGGCCGCCGCCCGTGGAACGCAAGCGGCTCGTAAGATACGCTTTGTTCAATAACTTCAATGATGCAGGCACTCTGTTCCTCGACTCGCGCATCGACAACTTCTTCATCGCCGCCTTCATGAATGCGGTCTCGGTGGGGATTTACTCCTTCTACACAAGATTGAACGAGATGGCGACCAACATACTGCCGGTGCGGCTGTTCGAAAACATCATTCAGCCGATGTTCTTCGCGGTGGAGACCAAGGATGCCGACACGCGCCTGCCGCAGTATTTTACATTTCTGCTCAACACGAATCTCTTGTTTCAATGGCCGATGGTGGCGTTTGCTGTTGTGTATCATGCGGATATCGTCCACGTCGTCTTCGGCGGCAAATTCATCGAACAATCTTGGCTGTTGCCGATCGTCCTGGCATTTTCCACGGTCAATTGCTTCGCGACACCGGTGTCCTTGGTGGCGCAATACGAGGAAAAGGCGCACGTTCAGCTACTGAGTAAATTATTTGCGGGATACAACATCATCGCCATGCTGCTGTCGATCCCCTACATTGGGCTTTACGGCGCGGCCCTTGCCGGCGGCTCGGCCCAAGTGCTCAAGAACCTATTCGTATGGTGGCACGTGAGGCGGCGCGCGGTATGGATCAACGCACGTTCCTCGATCGCATTCAGTCTGTTGATATGGGGCGGCGCCGTCGGCATCTGCTACGCACTAAAGGTATTGTTACCCATACAGTCGGCTTTGCAGCTGGGCATGGGGATCCTCGTTTTTTCGTGCATTGCCTTGATCTCTGTGCGAAGTCCAGTGCTTTGCGCATCCGATCGGGAGGTATTCCATCGCCTGTTCGAAGGCCGCGAAACCCGGCTCTTGAAATGGTTGGGCGTGCTGGGCCCCCGCACCTGCGCCTCCAGTGCTCACTGACGATAGCCGCAACTTGCTGGATATGGAGACTGCAGCGCCCTCACGACGGCTGCGTTTGCTGGTGGTCTCCTCAGACACCTATCCGCCTACGCGGGTCGATGTATCGATCCTCTTTGGCGTGGAGCTTGCCGGTCGCGGCCACCAAATCGACTGGATCTTGCAGAGCGCAACGGCCGTGCCGCGCGCCTACGTAACCCGCTGGGGCGGCGGACAAGTGTGGGTCGGCGCCACGGACCTTGGCAGCTCTCTTCTCAGCCGGGTCAAAAAGCACGCCCTCGGCATCGCCAACGATTTCAGATTGTTCTCTTTGCTTCGGCATACGTCTTATGACGCCATCGAAGTGAAGGACAAGTTTCTAAGCGGGGCGTTTGCAGTGATTGCCAGCCGGTTGTATCGAACCAAATTCATCTACTGGCTTTCGTATCCGTTTCCCGAGGATTACTTACTTCGCGCGCAGGATGGCACCGGGCGATATCCCTTGCTCTACAAATTGCGCGGACACGCCTTCCAATGGATATTGTATCGATGGCTGTTGCCCGCAGCAGACCATATTTTCGTGCAGAGCGAGCAAATGCGCCAAGACATCGCTAAACACGGCATACCGTTGCAAAAGATGACCCCGATTCTCATGGGTGTGGGCAACGTGCTCATCGATGCGCCCGACCTTTCTCTGGAAAGGCGATTGCTGCCTGCGGGCGTGCCGTGCGTTCTCTATCTCGGATCTTTGGGGAAGATTCGCCGTCTGGACTTCCTGATCCGCGCATTCGGGGTGGTCAGGAGTTTTTCGCCCGCTGCACAGCTGTTTATCGTGGGAGGCGGAAATGATCCCACCGACGAGGCCTTCCTGGAGGCAGAAGTCGCAAGGCTTGGATTGCAGGCTTCAGTCACCTTCATAGGGCCGCGACCGCATGCGGAGGCGCTTCGCTATGTGCAGGAAGCCGACGTGTGCGCGTCTCCCTTTTATCCGACGCCCGTGCTGCGTTCGACATCCCCGACCAAACTCGTCGAATATATGGCCATGGGAAAAGCCGTGGTTGCCAATGACCATCCGGAGCAAAAACGAGTCATTGAGGAAAGTGGCGCGGGCTATTGCGTGCCCTACGATGAACGTGCATTTGGCGATGCCCTCGTAGCTCTGCTGCGTAACCCCGAAATAGCCCGTGAGATGGGCGAGCGCGGCCGCCGTTACGTCCTGGAGCACCGCTCTTACAGCACGATTGCCGAGACCTTGGAATCACACCTGATCGATATTGCCGGACGCCGATGCTAAGACTCTGCGTCGTAAATCCATTCGAAAGCGAAGGCGGGGCCGAGTATCAAATTAGTTTGCTGATCGACGCGTTGGCTGCGCGCACGCGATGGGAAATCCATTACCTGACACATTTCGTTGCCGACGAAAAGAAAGCACGGAATTATCAGGTCTCGCGGATAGGCTCGGGGGGTCGCGTTCCGCGATTCGGGTATGTGATGGAAGCCGCGGCGCTTTACCGCAAGCTGCGGGAAATTGGCCCTGCCGTCATCTATCAACGGGTCGCGTGTGGCTACACGGGGGTCTGCGCCTACTACTCACGCAAGCGCTCGGTCCCCTTGATATGGCATGTCGCGCACGACACGGATGTCACGTCACAGCTGCTGGATTCGGGAAGGAACATCCTGCGCCTGCGCCTCGAAAAGGAGGCGGTCAAGTACGGCGCGCGCAATGCCACCGCCATCGTCGTTCAGACCGGCGTGCAGGCTGAGCTATTGCAGAAAAACTATGGCCGCCAAGCAACCGCAGTGATCCCGAATTTTCAACCCTGCGCAAGCGAAGTCATCGACAAGAGCGGGCCGCTCACGATTGTTTGGATTGCGAATTTTAAGCGGTGGAAGCGGCCGGAGGTATTTGTGCGGCTGGCCCGTCATTTCGATACGCGCGCCGATGTGCGTTTCGTCATGGTGGGCGCGGCCGCCCAGGGCAGCGGGGATGCTAGCTGGCAAAAATCGCTCATGGACAGCATTCAAGGCACGGCGCATCTTCAGTATTGGGGAAAGAGAAGCCAAGCGGACGTCAACGAACTGCTCGGCCGAGCCCACATTTTGGTCAATACCAGCGTACACGAGGGGTTTCCGAATACGTTCATTCAGGCGTGGATGCGTGAGGTCGCGGTCGTCAGTTTGAGCGTGGACCCCGATGGGGTTTTGCAAAGGGAGCGGATTGGAATTGCCGCCCACTCCGAGGAGGGACTCGTAGCTGCGATCCGTTGCCTGGTTGAGGAGCCCGAACTGCTGGCGACCTACGCAAAGTGCGGACGAAACTATGCAGCGCTCAACCATTCATTGAGGAATGCCGATCGGTTAGCCTCCCTGATCGAGTCCTATGCGCTGGGAGGCTGCGGCTGACCTCATGAAGATTTCGACCCTATTCGGCGGCCTCCCAACGTCGGTCCGCGTGCTCTTGTTGACGCTGGTCCCCGCAGCCTTCCTCGTTGGACTCTACGGGCGATTCAAAGGTATCGGCACGTGGCCGCTGGGCGTCGATGAATTCTACATTTCCCGCGCCATCGATCGTGTGCTCGCGACCGGACTGCCGCGGTTTCCTTGCGGGGGTTACTACACGCGCGGAATCTTGTTCCAATACGTTGTCGCCGCGCTGCGCAGCGGCGGTCTGTCGCCGGAATTCTCCGGCAGGTTCGTCGCCGCGGTATCGAGCTTGGCGGTCTTGCCCCCGGCTTTCATGCTCGGCAAGCGCCTGCACGGCTCCTTGACCGGCTGGTTGACGGTGATCATTTTGTGCGTCTCGATTTGGGAGGTCGAAATGGCCCGATTTGGGCGCATGTACGCCCCCTTTCAAACTGTGTTTGCTTGGTATCTCGTCGCCTATTTGCGCTTCACGATCGACAAGCAAGCGGCGGCCTTGTGGTGGATGATCGGCTTGTCTGTGCTCGGCGTGATGATCTGGGAAGGAGGTACGTTCCTCGGAATCGCCAATGTATTTGCAGTCATCCAAGCGCGCAAGGACGCCGACCGCCTGGCCGCCATCGAGTGGCGCCGCGTGGGCGGATTATTATTCCTATTGTTGCTGTTGTACCTTGCGACGCTGGATATCCGTGGGTTCGCCGCGCCCGCACTTTCGGATGACGGCCAGTCAGATGATGCACCCGGCAAAGGCGAACTGCTGTGGGCTTGGCTGGCGCCTTTGCGCCTTCATCCGATTTGGGCATCTGTATTTCTGGTACCCCTTGGGCTGGCAGCCGCTTCGCTGCGCGTGGTGTGGTCCTACCGGCAGCGGTGGATGACCTTCGCCGGACTGTGCGTCATTTTGCTCGCCTGCGTGGCGCACACATTCACGGCCGCGGCGGGAGTGCTCGCGCTGATGCTGCTCCTGCGTCTGATGGACCGGAAGGACTTACTGTCCCCGCAAGGGCGTCTTTTCGCGTTCACTGGTTTGGCGCTGCTCGTGTTCTGGCTGGCATTCGCCCAGGTCAGTGGCGCGCGTTGGAACGAACCTGGCACGCTCGCCACCTATCCCGCCCTTGCCTTTCCGGCAATTCAAGCGCTGTTCGGTTTCCCGGATATCCTGCAGAGAATCCTGTGGCCGTGGGGCCGCGCGATGCCGTTCTGGTCGCTCGCGCTCGTGCTCGCAACGGCCTGCTGGTTCTACGACGCGGTCAGTGCGCCCATAAAAGTGTCCACGCCGACTCATGCGCTGCTCGGTTTGCTGCTGTTGTTGATCCTAGCCGTCGGCGCCATTGCGACCAACCGCATCGAGACGCGCTACACCTTTTTTCTATATCCACTGCTGGTAGCCTTCGCGGTTTCGGCGATACTTTCAATCCCCCGATGGCTCAAGCTGCGCCGACCTGTCCCGAACTTGCTGCTGGCCGCCGCGCCACTGGTGTGTTTCGGGTGCGCGGAGGACTTCAGGGTCCATCAACTCATGCACATCGACTCCGCCGCCACGAATTTTCGCGTTGGGATGTCAGCGGCGCGCGCCGACCATTATTATCCACGCAATGATATGCGCGGGGTCGCCCAATGGCTTACAGCCAATGTTCGCACAGGCGACCTGGTCGTGTCCGGCATCCCCAATCTGGATCAATACTATCCCGGCTTCGGCTTTTTCTACCTGGATGAGGAGGATGAGCGCTACGATGCCTATGTGTGCCCGGACGGTCGCACCGAGCGCTGGACAAATCACGCAGTCCTATACAAGGTGGAGGCGCTGAAGGCCGCAACTGATTCGTCACGCCGGGTATTTGCCGTGCTGTACCGCGACGTTGAGACACGCCTGGCGCGCAGCGCGCAGCCGCAGAGCTTATCTTTGGTGAAGGAGTATGTTTCGGCCGACGGATATACCGATATCCTTCTGGTCACGCCCGCCGGCGAATCCGGGAGCCAAAAGAGAAACTGATATTCATGCAGGGATTTCTACTGGTACTCATATGCTGCGTGATGTCGAGCGACTTCGTCGTGTATTCGCTCGGACTGCCTTCCGTTATGCATTTCATTCCCGAATTGATGTCTGGCGTCGTCATCGTATACGTGTTGATTTTCGGCACGCGCGACCACTTTCGCCTGGTCGCGCCGAAATATTGGCTCGTGTTCGGCGCGCTGGCGTTCGTGATGCTTTGCGGCATCATTCTCAATGGAACCGGTGCGGGCCCCATTATCAGCGGCATGAGATTTTATCTCCGTGGCGTGCCGATATTTTTCCTTGCCGCCGTGTTGCCCATCACGGATGTACACCTGAGACGACAGTTCAAGTGGCTCCTGGCGTTGGCGTTCATTCAGGTTCCCCTGACCGGATACCAGCGATGGGTGGTCATGAGCCAGGGCCGCTTCACGGGCGATGACGTCCACGGAACCGTTCTTGATTCAGGGGTATTGACCATGTTTCTCGTGTGCGCGGTATTCATTTTAACCGGCCTGCTGTTGAAACACCGCCTGAGCAAGCTGCTGTACTGCGTGCTATTTCTACTCCTGCTCATCCCCACGACGATCAATGAAACCAAGGTAACGGTGGTCTTTCTGCCCTTGGGGCTTCTGGTGACGGTGCTGTTGGGGGCAGCTCGGGGCAAGAGGCTGACGTACGCGGGAATCGGCCTCACCGTACTGATCGCTTTTGGCGCTGTATTCATACCCGTGTATGACATGATGCAAGCTCACAACCCCTACAAGATAAAAATTGTGGATTTTTTCACCAACGAAAAAGCGCTGAACAACTACCTCGCCGTGAGCAATAAAAACAGCGAGGCGGGAATCGGTAGGACGAAGCTCGCAGGCCGAGGCGATTCCATCGTGGTTCCCCTCGCCTATTTGGCTCGGGATCCGGTCGACCTGGCTTTCGGACTGGGCTTGGGCAATGTGTCGCCGTCCAACCTCGGCCGCAATTTCGAAGGCGCCTATTTCCGCCTATTCCGCAGCGTTCTTGTCACCTCATTCGCCTATTTCACGCTCGAGTTCGGGCTGATCGGCGTCCTGCTCATCGGCTGTCTGTTCTGCGTGATCTTTATGGATGCCGTACGGGTCGCTCGACTCGATCAGGGATTGACCGGCGCGCTCGCCGCCGGCTGGACAGGCGTCATGGCACTATTCGCTTTGGCAACCGTCTACAACGTGTTTTTTCAATTCGCATCGGTCACCTATTTGTATTGGTATTTCGCGGGGGTCATTGCCGCTCGCGGAGTGGCATTGGGCTATCAGGCAGCGCAGGTGCCGACGCGTTCGCCGCGCGCGAAAACCGCGACCGCTTGATGCCCCGCCCGTCAGTAGCTCAAGCCTTGTGCAGCCGCCTGCGCAGCGTCGCCAAGTGCTTCTCGATGAGCACATACATCAGCGCAGAAAATAACAGCGACAATGCAAATCCACCCAGCGCCCACGACAACGTATTTGCGGGTACGTATCGGGATACGATGGCCAGAGCTTTGACGTGAATCAGATAAAACGTGTAGGAGATGAGCCCCATCCATACCAGCGGCTTGGTACCCAACCAGCGAAAGCAGAACCAGTGATGAAATCTGACGGCGCAGTAGAAGATCGGCATGAGAGCAAGCCCCTGCACCGTGTAACGGAAAGTGAAGCGAAATACCGGATCGCGATCGACTATCGTGAATACAAGGATGAGTATTGAAATGACGAGGACCCAGGGCGCCCGTTTCTCCGAAAGAAGCCCCGAATCGCGCAACGGATCCACCAACAGGGCCAGCATGCAGCCAAAAAGCAGAGAGTCGATTCTGCACTCGGTGGCGGTATACCTGTAGTCATCGCTAAATCCGAATATGATGGCCGACGCGCAACGCCAGGCCAATATCAGCGCACAAATGCACATGAGTCCCATCACGATCTGCCGATAATTCCACCTTTTGAAGGCGAGGATCAATCCGATCGGATAGAGCAGATAAAAATGTTCCTCCACCGCAAGGGACCACATTCCGGCGGTCGCGGGAACGATCGCGTGAACGCCATGCAAGATGACGTAGTAGTTTGTAAGTTGCGCGAACTGGGCGATCAAGCCCCCCGTCGTAATGATGGCGTGCGTGCGTCCCAGAACGAAGGGCGTGAGCAGCACACAGAGAACGATGTACATCGGCGGGAAAATACGGTAGATGCGCCTCAAATAGAACCGCTTGAGGCTTATCCGGGCGGTGTTCTCGTACTCGGTTCGAAGCAAAACCGTTATCAGGAAGCCGCTGAGAAAGAAGAAAACGGTCACTCCGAAGCCGCCGGGAACCAGTTCTTCCAAGCCGCAATGCGATACGAACACAATGAGCGCGGCGACGCCCCGAATGCCATCGAGCGAGGGCAGATGAAACGCCGTGTTGGGCTTGATCGTCGATAATTTCTCGGCAACTGCGACCATAAGTACTCAGGATATCTCCCGGACGGCAATACGCCCGTTGAATCAGCACGCCGCGCAGCGAGCTAGCTTCGGGACAGAATGGCGAGGCTCGTGACGCTCGAACCCAGCTTGGTCGGCCATGGCAGTGTTCCAAGCGGCGCCGCGACTATCGCGTTGCCCTCGCGAGCGAGTCGCTCGATGGCCAGATAGACGCCGGGTACCACGAAGCCGTCGTTCCAAAGCGGTTTGAGGCCCGGATAATAGTCGTGCAGCAAGATGCGGCCGCCGGGCCGCAGCCTGCGCAGGGCTTTTGGTACTTCTTGATACACATAGTGCGCCGCATGACTGCCATCGAGAAAAATAAAATCATAATCGCCGTCCCCCCGGTCCAGAAAGGTCAGCGAAGACTCCGCGCGAAAGCTCACGAAATCCGAGCAATTAACCCTCTCGATCATGTCGCGGGGAGCCGACCTCGATCCGTATTGACGCCACGGCTGAGTGGCGGCGTCGTTGACATCGCGCAGGTCAACCGAGCATATCGTCGTAGCCGTCGGCCCGCTCAATTCGCGCAGGCGACGCGCCGCCAGCGCCATGGTCAGCGTCGAAGACCCGATATGGGTTCCAATCTCAAGAATCGCCGTGGGCCGAAAATGTCGCAGCAGGTAGTAAAGCGCGCGCTGGTCGCCCTTGTTTACGCCGCCCGTGCTGTCCGGCAACTCAAATGTTTTGATCTCCTGCGCGGTTTGCCCCCAGTCGAGTCCGGCTTCCGGTGAGCTCAGCGCCGCGGCAATATCCGCCGGGAGCGTTACCGATAAGCCATCGACATTGCACAGCTGCCGCGACAGCCTGCCTAAACGCCGTTCCTCCAGTTTCCGTCCCCATGACGGGAAGATGCGCTCACCGATGCTCTCCAACCTGTCGACGAAGCTCATTTGAATCCTTTACATATTTCTGACAACTGTGGTCGAACTCGTATTCGACCAACGCGGCGAATTGATCGACTTTACTACCGTTGCGGCGCCTTTGAAAATGGCCGGGAAACGGTCCCCGGGCCCGAGCGGCCGGCTGTTGTGCTCAGGTGTTTAACTGCCTGCGGTATCCCATGGCGTACAATAAAGCCTGTGCCTGCGCTCCCCCGGCGAGATTCGTCGCTCATGACAACAACCCGCAACTTACCACCGGATTTTCCCAAAGCCTCTGCGCAGCCCAGCGTTACCGTCGTCATTCCCACCTACCACGAGGTGGAAAGCATTCCATACCTCCTTGCTCGATTGAAGAGCTTACGCGAGTCCAGCGGGCTCGATCTGGAAGTATTGTTGATGGACGATGACAGCCGCGACGGCAGTGAGCAGCTGGTCGCCTCGCTCGCTCTCCCATGGGTAAATCTGATTACCCGCAAGAGCAACCGTGGTTTGAGCTATGCGGTTCTTGACGGGTTCAAGCTGTCGAACCGCGACGTGCTGGTCGTGATGGATGCCGATCTGAGCCATCCGCCCGAGAAAATCCCTGAGATGCTGGCGGCACTCGATGGCATGGACGTGGCCGTCGGTTCGCGCTTCGCCCCCGGCGGGTCCACCGCGGATGACTGGGGGTTGTTTCGATGGCTCAACAGCCGCCTTGCGACGCTGCTGGCCTTGCCGCTGACCACTTTGAGCGATCCCATGAGCGGATTTTTTGCCATACGCCGCTCGACGGTCCTGGCGGGCAGTGACTTCAATCCGGTGGGCTACAAGATACTGCTGGAACTCATCATAAAATGCCGCTGCAGGCGCGTCATCGACATCCCGATTCATTTCGACAATCGGCAGTACGGCAAGAGCAAGCTCTCCTTCCGAGAGCAGCTCAAATACATCCGGCACTTGCGCCGCTTGTATATCTACAAGTATGGAACGTGGTCGCATTTTTTCCAGTTCATTGTCGTCGGATTCACCGGGCTCATCGTGAATCTCGGCCTTCTGACCCTGTTGCTGCGCGCGGGTATGGCAGAAAAAGCGGCGGTTGCCATCGCCATCATCGTCTCGATGTTGGGTAACTTCGTTCTGAACAGGCGATTCAGCTTTTCCTATGCCCGCGATCAATCCATGCTCGGCCAATTGCTCGGTTTCATCGCCGCGTGCTCCGTGGGCGCCGTGGTCAATTACCTGACGACGATCGAATTGTGGCAGTGGCTGCACTACAAACAGCTTGCCGCCATCTCAGGCGTCATCGCCGGAACTTTTTTTAATTTCGTTGCCAGCAGATTCGTGATCTTCCGCTCCAAACACGTCAAGCCCTGACCACAGCTGTTGAATTATCGTGAGCGTCACGATGACGGCCACTGAGTCGACGACGGAGGTCCAGCGCGGCTCGAACGGCGTGGCGAGCGCATAGAACCCCAAGAGCGACAAGCCGGGCAGCACGAAAGCGATCAATCGCCCCCGCTTCATGAAGAAGCCGTAGCCAAACGCAACCGCCAGCGCGATCAGATACCAATGCCCGCTGCGCCAGACGAGCGGCACGGTCATTTCGAGGTTCCCCAGAACGTTATACCTGATCATTCGCAGCCCTTCGCTTTTCATGGTGTCGTCGGCCGTCAGTTCAGGGTGCCGATCGCCGCGCTGGGTATACTGCCGTTGCAATCGAATGCGTTCGGCTCGTGCGCGGCGATAGTAGGTGATTGCATCATCCGGCCGGCCCGCGCGCTCGGCGGCGAGGTCCCGGTCGTACAAATCCGAATTAAGATCAAAGTTCAGCCGCTGCAGCTTGCCGCCATAGTTCAAATCACCGGGGCGGAAGCCCAGCACCCTTCCCACGTAAGGTTGCAATCGAGGCCCCGCCCAAACATAGTAGCTGCCCCAGTATTCGTCGCGCGATATGCCGTCCATGAGCGCGCGTGTGTAGATCGCCAGGCCGCCGCGCAGTGAAATCTCCGCCGCGCCGAATTCGTAGATATTCCGGCCGATCCATGGGATCACCACGATCACGAAGCAAGCTCCCAGCACCAGGATGTGCGAAACCCGTGCCCGTAGTTGCGGAATGCGGCAAATGCTTGCAATCAAGAGGATCAGCACGACTCCGGCGAAAGCATACAACGCCGAAGCTTTGGTCAATGCCAGCAAGCCGAAGCAGCCCCCTGCAATCGCCATTCGCCACGGCCGCCGGCTGGCCAGGGCAACGGCGAGCCCAAAGGATGCGAGCAGCAACAGCAACGCCGCCAGCAGTTCCGTATTCAACGCATTGATTCCGATGCCGCCCGGCTCTGCGGTCAGGAACGGCCTAATGGCCAAGAGCCCTGCCACGGTTGCGAGCAGATAGGAGGAAGTAAACCAGCGCGCCGCGACGAGCGCGGCTGACCACAGCAGCAGCAGAAAAATTACGTTTTGGCACTTGATGATGATCGTGCGCTTGCCGGAGAAATACTCCGGCGCATCGGCCCTGCCGAGAAAGAGATCGGCAACACCCACGGCAGCCGCTTCGAGCACGATGGGCAGTGGTTCACGATACATCGAGGGTTCGAGCGGTGGATGCTCCTCCTCCGACATCACGCCGTGGTGACTGATGTTGATCGCCACCTGTAGTTCTTGAGCGGCGTCCTTGACCACCGCGGCGCCGTTGATGCTGGCGATCGACGCGCCGCCTATCGCGATGGTCAAGACGGCGATGAGCGCCCTCGATTGCCAGGGGCTGTGGCGGGTCGCCGCTTTGATACGGTCCTCGAAACTCCGAAGCATTTTTTGCTGGCTTCCTACCGACCCGGGGGATAAATCATACCTGATCTTTTGGATCAGCCGGTTTTCGGCCTCCGCGCGAAGCCTTTCGGGCGGACTTATCGTCGCTTGATCAACATCGACGCGGTCTAGAGGGTAACCGCCACGGTGGTGGAACGGACGCTTTCAACTTGAGCCGCGTCGTACGAGGTCATGGCGAAATACCACATACCGGTACCGAGATCGCCGGTGACATAGCTGGTCTGCGTGGAATTGGTGATGTCCACGACGTGGGTCATCTCCGCGGCGCTCGCACCGTAGTAAACGTGATAGCCAGCCACCTTTGTCGCGGAGGGGTCCTCGATCGGCACCGCCCAAGTAATGGTTGCGACTGTCACGGCGGAAGGCGTGACGGCGATTGAGAAAGGCTGCAGCGAAGCACTCGCGGTGCCATCGTTGGCTTTGATCGAAATGTCGCTATCGACGCCCACGTCAATCGCTTTGGGCGTGCCGGAGAGCTTGCCCGTCGTGGGGTCGAACTGCGCCCAGGAAGGTTGGTTCGCAATTGAAAAACTCAGCTCGGCTCCCGCAGCGGCCGTAACCGTGGGCTGGAACTTGTAAGCCGAACCGACCGCAATGGACGCAGGCGGCGTGCCGTTGATGGATGGAGGAGCAACGACAGGACTAGAAGTGGTGTTGCCATTGGTGGTCGTGACTGGGTTCGCGGTTGACCCGCTGCCGTCAGTATTACAACCGCTAAGTCCTAGAACCAGTGCGGCGAATACAACCGCCGCAATCTCAAAGCGTATATCTCGATTCATGGCCACTTGTCCCATAAGTTGCGTTAGTCACGCGGGCTACAGCGGCGGAGAGAACAAGATTACGACAAGAGCGATCACGAACGATCACGCTATTTGCGGCAACCCCGCTATCTGCCACTTGCAGACCGGAAGCTTTGCGTCCCACGCCTCGCGACGGGTAAGCCTTTCACTAATCGACAATTAACAATCGCTGCTAAAACTTGGCAATATGTCGTCCATGACAGACAGCGAATTCCTCGTCAAACCATACCTTGGTCATTGTCAAACCAAACTTGCTCAATTCGTATTGCAGCCCTGCTGATAAGCAGGAGGACACGTACTGCTGAACACATGGCCCTGTACAGATTGTATGAACGGCAATATGCCGGTGGTCCACATCTCCAGCGGGCCCGCCAGCCAGGTATTTCGCATCCATACCATGTAGCTGGCGTGCATCGTGTTCGAGTCGTAATTGAAAATATCCGCAGGCAGCTGGGTATATCTCATGCCCAGCCCGAACGACTGCACTTCACCGATCCATGGAACCCTGCCGCGGAAATCCGCACCGCCGCCGCTGGCCGCACGGAAGACTTGATTTGCTTGAACCGTGCGAGTGATGTTGGGCAGCGGCAATTCGGGATCCGGTCCGCCGATGATCACACCACCGTTCGCCGTGGCGTACGTCATCAAGTCCAACATTTGCGCATCGCTGCCGCCATAATTTGCCGCAAGACGAAGCTGCGTGTGCGGCCACGCCTTCTCACTGGCGTCAAACCATCGTTTCAGTTGAGTGTAGTAGGCAACGGAATTGAAGCCACTGCCGGGGGGCGCGCCAACCGCTGTCTCGCCATTGCCGAAGAACATTTCAAACAGCGGGTTCTGATCGTATCTTTGTGCGTACGCCAAACTGAGCGCAATCAGCCGGTCCATGACATCGCTCTCCCAGGACCTGGCGACGATCGAAAGACTGCCGGCGGCTCCCGGCGCTGCGACCACGCACCCGCCGCCGCTTAGCGACGCCAGATAGCTCGGCAACAGACCGGAAGCTGCTTCGGCGCAGCTCGTGCCGGCGGGCGGCGGCGTGCCGAATGAACGCTCATTGACGCCCAGTATCAGGCGCTTGGGCACTTTGAGAGAGGCGAGCTTTGCCAAATAAGAGTCCACCAACGCGAATCCGTTTGAATAGTCACCCGGCGTGGAACCTTCCAGCGACGCCCAGTCCACCAGGAGCTGTATGCCTTGCACCGTCGTCTCACTCGAAAGAGCATCGATCGCCGCAAACTGATTCGCTTGCGAGCTGTGTGGCAGCCATACGTAGTGTCCGGGATGCCACTTGATGCCGTTCGGCACGGAGGCTGTGGATTTCGCAGGACAATGGCCATTGACGCAGACGGCCGATGGCGGCGGCGGCGGCGCTTTGGCCGAAGCGACGAGGGGTGCTGCCCATGCGCTTACCAAGGTTGCCCCTAGCAGCACAGACGCGCGACAATAACGAATGACCATATCGACCTCCGCACACAACAAACCGATCTTACTCATCGTTCGGCAATTGCAATCATAACGGGCCGACTATGTTCATCTGCAATCCCACAATTTGCCCAAACGGAAACCAATGCAGATTGATCGAATCGTGACGCCGCAAAACAGCCCTGCCCAACGAGAATTCATGTCGTCAATAATAAAGTGTGATCCAGTTCTCGCTTCGAAATTCTCCGGTGCGAACCTGTCTTCTCAACACCGTCATGACGTGAGGCACACTAGCAGGCCATGGCAGGGGCACAAGAGTCTCCAAACGCCAACACACGGTCGAGCCGTCGAATGCGCGCTCCACACCGCGCGGGGATGATTTATCGAAATCTCACATAGCCCCCTCGCGAGCGCTCCGCCGAGCCAACTGCAGAGCGTTCAGGTTCTGCGAGCTTTGGATTGATGATGGGCATTTCGATCTATCGCGCTCGCTCACACAATTGGTTTGATTTTTCAAGGCGGCGCTTGACGCGTTCTCATGGCGAGCGGGCCATAGGCGGACACTGATGGCGAGTACGCGAAACGTTTCACCCTACTGGGCCGTTGGATGCATCTTGGCTTTTCTGCATTTGACATTGTTCGTCCGCGACACGCAGGTGATTGACGGGTTCTTTCGTGCCGATCGCGCATCGCAGCGGTTTCACGCGTTGCAAAGGGTCATCGAGGCCGGCCATGAGAACTGCGCTGCATTTATCGCCTCGTTGGTGAGAAATGGCATCATTGGCGATTACGGCCTCCACGCGGCTTTCTACTCGCTTGGTGGACCGCTCGCAGTCATTGCTTTTCAGGTTCTCTTGGGGATCGGCGCCGCGCTGTGCGTCGTCTATATTGGTTGGCGCGCATTCTCGTCGAAGAACATAGCGATTGCGGCCGGACTGCTGTACGGCATGCTGCCGCAAAGTCTCGCATTCCCGCACCAGCTACTAACCGAATCCATCGCCAATCCATTCCTTGTTTTCGGTACCGCGGGACTTGTGCACGCGATTGAGTTCCCGCGGCCAACGTGGAAGTGGCTTCTGGCGGGTCTCGCCATCGGCATTGCGGCCTTGATTCGTCCCGCCTTGATGCTGTTGCCGTTGATCGCGGCGACGCTGTTGATCGGACTTCGGGGAGGCCGCGCGTACTCCGGGAAGGCTGCCATCGTCGCGGTAAGCGGGCTTGCACCGTTCGTGCTGTGGTGCATGTTCATGCTTGTTCAGGTCGGAAAGTTCGGGCCCGGTGAATCCACACAGGATCTCGGCCTGAATTTTTCACAAAGCACGGCCAAAGTACTGTTGAGCGAGGGATTGGCGCCCGCGGACGGAAAAGCTCCTGATTGGCTTCCCCAGAGGCTGACGCTCGGGCAATACTTGGGCTACGTGATCAGCCATCCGAAAGGATTTGCCAATCTGTATTTCAACAATATCTTTGTCATGCTCACCGACTCTGGGATCGGCCGGCTGTATGTGGATCTGTTGGGAATCGGCGCGCAGGAACGCCTCGCACTACAGGATCCTTCCGTGGGTTGGCGCGCAGAGTTGACCAATCACGGCCCACTGGCGATGCTGAGGGCAGGATGGCGATTGGCGCCCGGTACGATCTTGGCGGGGGTATTGGGAGCTCTGGGATTTGCGATGGTCAATTTGGGCGCGTTGATTGCTTATGTCGTGCTTCTGCGCGGCAACTCGCTGCTTAGGAACACCCTCGGGCCTCTGCAGCAAAGATGGAGCCTCGCGTTTCTTCTCGCCACGCCGATTTATGTGCTCGCCACTTCCGAAGTCGTCGCCTATGCGCCCTCGAGGCTGCGCTCGCAAGGAGAATTTGCTTGGGCAATATTGGCATGTTTTGGCTGGGCCATCGTGCGGCGATGGCGGCGGCGTGTCGTCGACTTCAGAGCTGCGGCTGATGTTGCCTAAATTGCGAGCGCTCGTCGGTTTGCTCCGCCCCAGGCAATGGGTGAAGAACGTCTTCGTCTGCGCCGGGGTGATTTTCGGAGCGCAACTGCAAAATCCGGCCCTTTTGAAAGCGATGCTTTTTACTTTCATTGCTTTCAGCTTGATGAGCTCGAGCGTCTATGTCGTCAACGATTATCTGGACCGCGACTCGGACCGAAAACATCCGACGAAACGACATCGCGCCCTGGCCAGCGGAGCGGTTTCCCCCGCCCTGGGCTTTTCAGCTGCCGCAGTGTGCATGGGCATGGCGCTTCTGGCCGCCGGGTTCGCCGACGTTCGGGTGCTGGTCCTGGTGCTCGTTTACCTGACCATCAACATTGCGTATTCGCTCAATCTCAAACACCAGGCGGTGACGGACGTATTCTGCATCGCATCGGGCTTCATGCTGCGTATCCTGGCCGGCACTTGGGGAATTCACATAGCGCCGTCGGGTTGGCTGCTGTTGACCGGAATGTTTATCACGCTGTTTCTGGGCTTTGCAAAGCGCCGCGCGGAGCGAGCGGATGCATCGAGCGCGCAAGGCGCGCAAAATCGCCGTCCCGTCTTGGACGTTTATTCCCCTGAGCTGCTGGATACGTTTTTGTCGATTACCGCAACCGGAACGGTGTTGAGCTATGGCCTGTACACCCTTGACGCTAAAACCATTGAACTGCATCACAACGATAAATTGATCTACACCCTGCCTTTTGTGCTGTTCGGCTTGTTCCGCTATCTATTTCTACTGCATGGCCACAAGAAGGGCGAGAACCCGAGTACGGACGTGTTCACTGACCATCAAATCATCATCTGCGCACTCGCCTATATCGCCACTGCCGTGTGGCTCCTGAATCGCTGACCGCGCGGGTGATTCTTCAGGCCGGCCGGGTAAACACGGCGCATTGATGTCCGTACCACAAGCGATTGGCTTGATAGGCGCGATGAAGAGTCAATCCGTCCTCTCGCGCCCATTCACCAATGGTCGACATCGGAACGTAGTGCGCCCACTGACGCGCCAAGACCAAATCGTGCAGGGTATTGGCCCATGCGCGCCATCGAGGGCGAGGCGCGATGTCCTTGTAGATGAGGCGGGCGCCCGGCTTCAAGATTTCTGCGGCCTTTCGAAACACATCGCGCTGCGACGCCACCGGGACGTGGTGCATGACATCAATCATCGTCACCACCGTGAACGGGCCGGCCGGCCACGCGTCCAGGGCCGACAAGTGAAGAAACTCCAACCCGCGATCCGGGCCCAATGATTGCGCCATGGCGCTGGCGACCCGAATGGCATCGGCACTGAAATCAAAGCCCACCCCGCCCCTGACGCGTCCCACACAGATGAGTGCCCCGAGCAGCAGTCCACCGCCACACCCGATGTCGAGCACGAAGGACTCGTCGGGCACTTCTGCAATGACCAAATCGAATGGGCATATGAAAGGCCGCCAATGCTGTAACGCCCGCGTCAGCACCGGCCCCTCGGTGTAGATCCTTCTCGCGATAGCCGCTATTGCAGCCGGCGTTATCGCGTCGCGGGTGGACACGGCGTCGTGGCCGAATACCTAGAGCGCCAAAACCCGCGTGGCCGCGGAGCCGGAAGGGTTCGACGGATCCTCCAAAACAGCATTCGGCGTGGCGCCGGGATAGTGGATGACGCGATCGACCTGGTAGTCCTTCGACCCGCCGGCATGCGTAAATATGATCAGTTCTCCCAATAATCCAAGCGCGAAAATCTGCACGCCCAGCACGATGAACAGCGACGCCAGCAGCAGCGCAGGCCGATCCGCAAGAGGGGTGTGGAACACTACCCTGTCGAACACCAGGTACACCAGCTCGAGTAAGCCCAGTGAAAGGGTGGCGACACCGACCATCCCAAAAAAGCGCAGCGGCCTTTTGGTAAAGCGCACGAGAAAGAACACCGTGAAGATGTCGAGAAACCCGCGCATGTAGCTCCGGGCCTTATAAGCGTCGGGACGGGAGTTATCCATGGCCTGGCGAACTGCGATCTCGGCCACCTTGAAGCCTTGTCGTTCTGCAAGAATGGGCAAGAACCGGTCCTGGTCCCCGTATAGATTTACTTCATCCAAAACTTTGCGTTTGAAAGCTCGCGCATTGCAGCCGAGGTCCCGGAACTTCAGCCGCGTGACGGACTGAAGCAGTCGGTGAAACGCCTTGCGACGCATGGTTTCGAACCAGCCGCTGCTCCGGGGCTCGCGGCAGCCAACTGCAATATCCACGGCGCTCAGCGCCGAAATCAGCTTGCCTATCTCGGCGCCCTCGATTTGACGGTAGGCTGGGAGCGAGACGATGACACCTCCCGCAGCGTGCTCGAAGCCGACCATCAATGCGGTGGCTTCGCCGAAGCGGCGGCTCAAGGAGACCACCGTAATAGGCTCACCGGCTGCCGCCAGCTGAATCAAAGCCGCTTCATAACTCGGTTGAGGACCGTCCAGCACAAAGATCATTTCAAACGGTGAATTCAACCCCTGCAGACTGGACTTGTATTCGCAAAAGAGCTCCGCGACGGGCGAGCGCCGATCGCCCACCGGTATGATCACCGAAACGAGCGGCGCCTGATTGATCGTCATTGATAGTTGGCCTTTGAAACAACCACGGTTTTAGAACGCTCGAGGGCGAGGGTTCTTTTGGAAAGACCTGCAAAATGCTCCGGCCGCACGTCACCGAGCTTGTATACCAGTTCCCCCAAGGTGCCGCTGGCGATGAGCGTCACGGCTGCCATAAGAAAAATAAGTCCGGATCCCGCGAGCGGCAAGGACACATGGTCGTCGGCGGAAAATCGGGTCAGGCCTGCGATTAGCCCAATGCTGCCGAGAAGCATCAAGGGAATGCACAGCAGACTGAACCACAGCAAGGGGCGCGCCGTGAACGAAGCCACGGTCTTGATGACCATGAGATCCAACAGCACCTTGTAGACGCGCGACAAGCCGTACTTCGATTTACCGAATCGGCGCGCATGATGGCGAACTCTGATTTCAGCGATCCGCGGACCTGCGATCGATGCCATCGCGGGGATGAAGCGATGCATTTCCGAATATAGCGGAATATTCTTGATCAGCGAGCTGCGGAAAGCCTTCAATGAGCAGCCATTGTCCCTGATCGCGACGCCCGTTACTTTGCCGATGATCCAGTTGGCCATCTTTGAGGGAATCTTGCGCGTGATCAGCTTGTCTTGCCGCTTGTGCCGCCAGCCGACGACGATGTCGTAGCCTTCGTCCATCTTTTCAAGGAAGTGTCCGATATCGGCGGGATCGTTCTGCAAGTCGCCGTCCATGGTAATCAGTATTTCGCCATGAGCATGCTGGATTCCCGCCGCCATCGCCGCCGTTTGCCCATAATTGCGGCGGAATTTGATGAGTCTCACCCGCGAATCGCGCCGGGCGATCTGCTCGCCGCGAATCGCGGTGCCGTCGCGGCTACCATCATCGACGAATATCATCTCGAATGAAATTTCAAGCGGTACGACGGCACCGACGATGGCCGCATGCATGGGATCGATGCTGTCCTCTTCATTGTAGAACGGCACAATCACCGATAGCTTAGGGACAGACTGCACTCCGGCTCTCCCTCTTATTAATTTTCCAGGACTTGCGGCGTCTTGCACCTTCCCCCAAGGCGACGCAGTACCCAGGAGAAAATCCCGACCAGCTGTTTCGGATAATGCCTGTAATTTAGCATACCAAGCACTGATTCTTATCGCTCCGCCGGCAGCGTCTAGAATCTGCGATTCCAGTCGCGGTTCCTCCAG
>JALYIH010000083.1 GCA_030775865.1 Pseudomonadota bacterium
CCGCAGGTCCGAGCCAAGGCCTATGCGGACGCGATGAGCGAGGTCGCGCGCAGAAATCCCAAGGATACGGAAGCGCAGGTGTTCTACGCCTTGTCGCTGATTGCCACCGCGCCTCCCGAGGATGGTACCCATGCCAATCAAAAACGTGCGGCGGCGCTCCTCGAGCCGGTTTATCGCAATCAGCCTGAACACCCGGGCGCGGCCCACTACTTGATTCACGCCTACGACAGCGCCGAGCTGGCGCCGCGGGGCCTGGCCGCGGCGCGGGCTTATTCGAAGATCGCGCCTTCCGCGCCGCATGCCTTGCACATGCCTTCGCACATATTTACGCGCTTAGGCTTATGGGACGATTCCATCGCATCGAATCTGGCTGCGCGCGCGGCGGCGCAGATCCAAGGTGACTCGGGTGAAGAGCTGCATGCGATGGATTACCTGACCTATGCCTATCTGCAGCGAGGACGAGAGTCCGACGCTGACCAGGTTGTCGCGGCGTTGCATTCAATGGGTGCGCTGGCAACACCGGGGAGCGATTTCAAAGTCGGCTATGCCGCCACCGCCATGCCGGTTCGACTCGGCATGGAGCGCCACGCATGGAACGACGTCGTTGAATTGCAGCCGATTCCAGGTTCGGCTCCGCAAGTGGCCGCCATCGTATTCTGGGCACATGCGGTTGCCAAGGCGCGCACCGGACGCCCGCAGTCCGCGGACGGTGATATTGCAAGGATTGAAGCCTGCAAAGAGCAGCTGCAGGCCGCGGGAAACGCGTACTGGGCGGGGCAGGTCGACGTTCTGGATAAGGAGGCTAGGGCGTGGCAGTTGGCGGCTACGGGAAATGCTACCGAAGCCGCTCAACTGCTGCGGTTGGCGGCGGATCAGGAAGATGCGGTGGAGAAATTGCCGGTTACGCCGGGGCCTGTCGTCCCGGCGCGCGAACAACTGGGAGAATTGCTTCTGGAGCAGAGTCATCCCAAGGAGGCATTGCGAGAATTTCGGGCGGCGTTGGTGATTGCGCCTGGCAGGCGCGGGGCGCTCACCGGCGGCGCCAAGGCCGCCGACCTTGTCGGCGACGCGGGCACCGCAACCCAGTTGCGATCCAAGCTCTAGAGGCCTATCTCATGTATTCCGCGTGAGCCGCCACCGCAGCGCCATTGTCTAGTCGAAATCTGTCGCGAGATCTGGGTGCTCGCGATGGTGAAACATTCTGTCAATCTGCGCCACGGTGGTCCTGCCCAAGGACAGCGGGGGCAATTCGTTGCGCGCAAAAAAAGCCACTTCGCTGGTTTCATCGCTGGCGCGTGCCTCGCCTCCGATGATTTCGCAGATGAAAAACATCTTGTAGATCGAATCGATGTGGCGGGGTGGATGCCCGCTGCGTTGATAATCGTAGACGGCTGCAATTTTCAGGGCCCGGGCTGTGAATCCCGATTCCTCTGCGATCTCTCGAACCACGCATTCGCCGGCTGATTGATTGACATCCGCCCAACCGCCGGGCAGCGTCCATCTGCCATCGCTGATTTCGCGCACCATCAAGACGCGGTCATCGACGAAGGCGGCGCCGCGAACATCCACCTTCGGTGTTGCGTAGCCTTGCTCCTGGCGGAACAGCTCGAGAATCGGTTCATGTTCGCCGGAACCCTGGGCCATCAATAACGCGGCCAGCTCGCGCAGTCGCAGATAGCGCTGATGATCGAAGCCATGTGGCGTGAAGGCCAAGCCCGTTTGGGCAATGGCCCGCACTTCGCGTGCGATGGTCAACCACTGCGGCTCCTTCGACATCTTAAATCGCCGGATTTTTCAGCGTGGCGCGAAGAATTCGGTGTAAGTCAGAATGCTGTCCTCGGTGAGCTGCGCAACATCCACGAGTTCTGTCGGAACCGTCACCCCGGTGACCTTCGAATAGATATCCGCACGCCAGTGCGCGACCGCTCGCGGCCATTCGACGGTGAGGCTCAGCAGCTGGTAGTTGGTGATTCGAAAAACCTTGACCATCATCGAGAGCCAAGGCCGAAATTCGGCGAGATCGTTAGCCCGAATGGCAATCGATTTGTCGGCGCTTGCCCCTAGGATTTCGAATCGGCCGTCGTCAGCGAAGGTACGGCACATGCCGGTCAGGTCGCCGGCCAGGCGTGCCGCGTGCAACTGCTCAATCAATCGCTGCGCAACGATGCGCTCGGACACGTTCGTTTCTCCCTAAAGGCGATCAGACAGACTGCTGGGCCAACACCGCGCGAATTTCGCCGCCGATCTGCTCCAATGCCGTTCGCGCATATGGAATCACGGCCCCCAAACCATAGAAAAGATGGATCATACCTGGATGGCAAGTGTAGGACACTTCATTGCCCGCTTGGGTTAGGCGCTCGAAATAATTCCGTCCTTCATCGCGCAACGGATCAAACTCCGCCGTATGAATCAGGGTCGGCGCCATACCCTTCACGTCCGCGGCGAGCAGCGGCGATATGCGCGGATTCGCCGGATTCGTACCCTGAGGCAAGTAGTGCATCAGATCATGATCGAGGGTGGCCTGATCGACCAGATAGCCGCTCGCGAATTCGCGTTTCGACGGCGTCGAGCGGCTGTAGTCCATGATCGGGCAAAGGAGCAGTTGCAGGGCAAAACGCGGGCTGCCTGCTCGAGCCGCCGCCTGACACGTGGCTGCCGCCAATGTGGCGCCGGCGGAGTCGCCGCCGATGCCTAGCCGCGCACCGTCGATGCCGAGATCTGGCGCATGCGAGCTGATGTGCCGCACGGCAGCCATGGCATCTTCCAACGCGGCAGGGAAGGGGTGCTCGGGAGCAAGCCGGTAGTCCACCGATACCACGCGGACAGCGCCGGCACATGCCAGGGCGCGCGCAATCGTGTCATGCGTGTCCAACGTGCCCGCCACCAGGCCGCCGCCATGAAAATAAATCAACCCAGGAAGTATGTTGGCGTGCGTCGGTGAATACAGCCGTATGGGCAGCGGACCTCCCGGTCCCGGCACGGTTCGATCTTCCACCCGGTGGACAGCGACTTCGGGCCCTGCGAATTTCATGAGGGCTGCGAGCCCCGTGCGCCGTTCCTCGACGGTTAGCCTTCGTGCATCGGGAGGATTGCCCGCTGCGAGGAGGTGCAAGAAGCGCGTGACGCGGGGGTCGAGAGGCATCAGCGCCCGAACAATCAGAGAGCCAATGCGGCCCTGGGCGCTGCCGGCCACTTTTTGTGGTCAAGGCCGTGATGTGCGAACAATGCCACCGCCAGCCGATCGATACCAAAGGCAACGCAACTGGTATGCGCAAGCGCGCCCTTTTCGTCACGGATGCCCCACACTTGTCCGAAGTGCTCGCGGTGATAGTTAAAGCTCATGCACGCGGTGGGCGAAGCGCTCGGATAGTAAGGAATCAACAGCTCGAATTTCAAAGCCTGCTGGCGCTGGCTGACCGCCATGACCTGGCCCACTCTGCCGAAGAACGGATCGTTGGCAACGTCCATGGTATGCGGCAGCCCGAGCTCGGCGGCCAATCGAGGCGCTTTCGTCATCCATTTCTCGCGGAAATCCACGATCTCATCCGGTGGCCCAATCCGGACGAACTCGCGCATGCGGAAGGATTGAAGCCGATCGAGGCTCAGCGATGGCTCATGCCGGAAAACGTCTGCTTCGATATCGAACTGCAGACCGCCGGGCGGCAGCGCGCCGCGTGCCGCCGCAATCGGATACACCGGATAGCAGGCAGCAGGAGACAGCACCAGATCCGACGAGGTCAGCGAGCTGGTCCAATCGCCGCCGTTGTCGTGGCGCTCGACGGCCGAGCGGATCGAGGCTTCCGAGCCGTGCAATGCGCAGACGCAACCGAGCAAATTGGGAAAGCTCTTCAAGTAACCGGATTTCTCCAGCTGCTTGCGGCTCATCACCGGAGGAAAGTGCATGACTTCCGCCTGCGGATCGCGCTGGCGCGTGATGTATTGCTCAAGGCGTTCGACAAGATCTACGTACAACGCGGTGCGTGCGTAGACCCCATCCACGCCCATTGGCTTGAAAAGCTCATCGGCAAGATGCGCGAGCGGATAGGGCGAAGTGCTGTCGGGCGGCACGGCGGGATTAGCCACTGATGGATGTGGGTAGCGGTGTCATCAACGATGTCGTCGCGAGATTCGTCAGGATGCGGTCGTTGCTGATCATGATGGGCGCCGAGAGCACATCGCGCAGCAGCCGCCCGATCGTGAATTCAGTGTCGTTGCGATATCCCGATAGTCCGCAGGCGCGCAGCGAGGTCATCACGGTCGTCACTGCAAGCTCCGATACCTGCACCTTCGTCAAGGTGATCATTGCCTGAAATTCCAGGGAAGCCATGGCCTTTTCATCGGAGATGATCGCTTCGTAGCTGCGCAGACTGGCGGCCAGCACGCCACGAAGCGTGCGCAATGTCGACACCGCTTGGGTGAAGTGCGCGGCGCCGGGCGGCATCTGGCCGTTCGCTTGGCGCACTACATGCCGCACGAAGGCTTGTGCCTTTGCCGTGGCGGCCGCGGCGATTCCCGCCCAGACGGAACCCCATAGCAGATGCGCGAACGGCACCATGGTTTGCGCATGAATTCTTTCGTAAGGCTCAGGCAGGATCTGCCCGGCCGCGGCACGAGCGCGCAACGTGAAGCCTTCGCTGTGAGTGCCGCGCATTCCTAGTGTGTCCCATACCTGCAATCGCTCGAGGGTGTAGTCCGCCTTCAGCAGCACCAGTAGAACTTGGTCGTTGCCGGGGGCGTCGGCAGCACGCCGCGCGGTCGTGACGATGCCGTCCGCCTCCACTGCATAGGAGATGACGGTGGCTTTGCGTTCGAGGGTGATTTGCGCGCCGTCGTGCTCGACGGCGGCTTCGCTGGAGCGCACATTGCCCCCGGCCTGGCCCTCCGTGGTCGAGGATGCCATGAGCAATTGTTCCCCGTCGATGCGGCGCAAGATGCGTTCGTGTGTAGGACTACTCTTGAAGTGGCGCACGATGCAGGCCATCTTGATTTGATGCATTGCGTAAATCAGGGCGGCCGAAGAACAAGCTTGGCCAAGGATGTAGCAAACATCCGCGATTTCCGCGATGGTGGCACCTTCGCCATCCAAAGATTGCGGAACCTGGATGCCCAGGAGGCGCTGCTTGCGCAGCTCCGTGAAGGCCTCACTGGGGAAGCGCGCTTCGGCGTCCACCGCCGCCGCATTGGCCTTGGCCACCTCGGCAGCCGCACGGGCGCGCGCCGTCAGATCGCTTTGCCGGGCGCTTGGAATTCGGGTACCGGGTAGCCGGTGGATCTCTATTGCCATTTCAGCCTCGAGGCCTGTAATCGGTCGATTATGCGGGCCCCACCGCAGGCGGACAATAAGACGTCCGAGAATATCTCGTTACTTAGTGACGCTGCGCTCATTGTACAAACATATGTAAAAGCAGCGGCGTATTCCGTATCCTGCGGCACACGGTATTATCGACCTGGTTTCTTCGGGAGAGGCATCGAGTGTATTCGCAGGCGAAGGAGCGGGTGATCGACCGGTTAATAGCGCTCGTGAAGGCGGTATTGGGGGCAGGAAGCGTTGTTCCAAAGCCATTCCCCCTGGAAGCTCAACTCAGCGACTTAGGGATCAGCTCCCTGAAAATGGTGAATTTGATGCTGGCCGTCGAGGTTGAGTTCGATATCGCCATCGCGCAAGGCGACATCACCCCGGAGAATTTTCATTCACTGAAGTCGATTGAGGCGCTGGTCGACCGTACCTTGTCGCAACGCGCCTAAGGGCCTGTCAGACAAACCCTAGGATCGTTCGTTGAGCGCTGCGATCAGCGCATCCACGTCCTCCATCCGCGTCTCGCCATTGGTGGCGCATATCCGCACCACGTCCTGGCCCTCGAACAGCGCGGGCGCCAACCATGCTCGGCCGGAGGCCACCACGCGCCGCACCAGGACTCGCACGTCACCCAGGTCCGCAGGGGGTATGGCATCGAGGACCGCCAGCGGCGAATCGTTGGCAATTCTCCACCCCAAGGCAAGCAGCCGCTCTTTGATGCGCTCGATAACCTCAACGCCGCGCTCCACGTGGGCGCCCAGGCCCTCCCAACCGGCGGCGGCCAATGCGAGAAACAAGCGCAGGCCGAGGAATCGCCGTGACCATTGCACACTGGTCAAATAAGGGTCCACGCCGCAGATGCTCGAGGGCATGAAGCTGGTCGAGGCGTGAAATGCCTCCCTCAACAGCTCGCCCCGCCTGGTGACAAAGATGGCGCAGCCCATCGTTGTCGCGAGCCATTTGTGAGCGTCGATGATCATGGAATCAGCGCGTTCGATTCCATCGAGCAAACCGCGCATGCGACTCGAGGCAAGCGCGGCACCGCCCCACGCGGCGTCCACGTGGAACCACAGCCCTTGCTGTTTCGCAATGTCAGCGCAACGGTGCAAGGGATCGATCATCCCGCCGCCGGTGGTTCCGGCTGTGGCGATCACCATCACGGGAACAGCCCCCGCGGCGCGGTCCAGTGCGATGGCTTGGCGCAGTGCCTCCGGATCCAGCCGGCCGCAGCCATCCGTATCGACGAGGCGCAGTGCGGCGCGTCCGATGCCTGCTTGATGCGCTATTTTCAGCCACGCGATGTGGCAGTCGCGCGAGGTGTAGAACTTCACGGGCCCTGCAAAGGCGCGCGCGCCATCGGAGGAGAAATTCGCGTGAGCCGCGGTCAGTGCGCAGAGTAGCGCGGTGTAGTTCGCCTCGGATCCGCCGGTCGCAAAGTGTCCGGTCGCTTCTTCGCCGAATCCAGCGCGGTGCGCGACGGCGCGGACCAGGTGACTTTCCAAGGCCACGGGCACGGGAGAGGAGGCTGAACTGGCGAGCTGCGGATTGAAGCAGCCGGCGATCCGCTCCGCGCACTGCGCGGGAAAATTCGCGCCCGGATTGAAAAGCCCAAAATAGCGCGGATTCGCCATTTGCACGATGCCATGTTCCATGCGCCCGATCGTCCACCGCAATGCGTCCTCGAGCGGCCGTGGCTCGCTGAAATCAAAGCTTTGCAGCTCGGCGCGGAATTTTCGCATGTCGATGGTGGGCGTAACCGGTCCGGCCTGGACGCGCCTCAAGGCCTCTTCCAGTTCGAGCGTCAGCCAGTTCCCGATCCGATCTCGGTCCGAAGCTTTCGGAAATAACGCCGGAATGGCATCCGGCAATGATTTTTGATTCAAACGGCGGCGCCGAGTGCTTGATCCAAATCGACCAGAATGTCATCGATGTGTTCGATGCCCACGCTCAATCGAATACTGCCGGGACCGACTCCCGCGGCGAGTTGTTCCTCGGGCGACATCTGCCGGTGCGTCGTCGATGCGGGGTGGCAAGCAAGCGATTTTGCGTCGCCCAAATTGACCAGTCGCTTGAACAGTTTGAGCGCATTGTAGAAGCGCATGCCGGCCGGCAGTCCACCACGTATCTCGAAGGTCATGAGGGAGCAGGCCCTGCCGCCCAGATATTTCTGCACCAAGGGATAGTAGGGATTGTCGGAAAAGCCTGCGAAATTCACGGATTCCACGCGTGTGTCGGCGCGCAGGAAATCGGCAACCTTGCGGGCATTTTCCACGTGCCGATCGACTCGCAAGGCCACTGTTTCTATGCCTTGCAGCAGCAAGAACGCATTCATCGGGGAGAGCACCGCGCCCACCGTACGTTGATACACGCAGCGGCATCGTCCAATGAATGCGGAAGCGCCAAAGTGATCGGTGTAGACCAGACCGTGATATGACTCATCCGGCTGCGTGAACATGGGGTAACGGGCCGCGTGCCTAATCCACGGGAACCGGCCGCAGTCGACGATAATGCCGCCGAGCGTGGTGCCATGACCGCCCATGAACTTGGTCAGGGAGTGAACGATGATGTCCGCGCCATAATCGACCGGCCGTACCAGCATCGGCGTCGCCACCGTGTTGTCGACGATCAACGGCATGCGGTGCCGATGCGCGAGATTCGCCAGCGCTTCGAGGTCGCACACGTTGCCGGCCGGATTGCCCACGGTCTCACAAAAGATTGCGCGGGTGTTCTCGTCGATCAACGCTTCAAGGTCGGCAGCCCGGTCGGATTTTGCGAATCGCACCTGAATCCCCATCTTCGGCAGGATATGGGCGAACAAGGTGTAGGTCGTTCCGTAGAGCTGCGGCACCGAGACGAGATTGCGGCCCATCTCCAGCGCATTCATCGTTGCATAGAAGAGCGCCGTCTGCCCGGAACTCACGCTCAACGCGCCGACGCCACCCTCCAGCTCCGTAACCCGCTGCTCGAGAACATCGGTGGTCGGGTTGCTGATACGCGAATACCGATGTCCCGGCACTTCCAGGTTGAACAATGCAGCGCCGTGCTCCGCGCTATCGAAGGAGTATGCGGCCGTTTGGTAAATCGGCACCGCGACTGCCTTGGTCGTGGGGTCCGAATCGAAGCCCCCGTGGATTGCGATAGTTTCTCGCTTCATTCTTGCAATTTTGGGTAAATGAGGTAGTGCCAGTGTATATCTAACCTAAGCACGTGGTCGTGGTATGGTTCGCAATTCCCCAGATGACGTTTAAATGGCCATTTCCGTGACGAATTCCGGCGACGTCGATTCAAAATTCGCCCGCGACGCTTGGATTCGAGCGCTGGCAAAGACGGCAACCATCGGCGATCGGGCTGTGACCCTTCCCGAACTGATCAGCCGCTTAGGGTCGGAATTCGACAGCGCGCCCGCGCTGATATCGACCGAAGCCTCCATGACTTACCGTGAACTGGGGTCGCGGTGCAATCAATATTCCCGCTGGGGGATATCACAGGGCCTCGCCAGCGGCGATGCCGTGTCGCTGCTGATGTCGAACTGCGCTGAGTATTTGCCGATCTGGCTTGGGTTGACGCGCATCGGTGCCGTGGTCGCGCTGGTCAATTCGCAACTCGCCGGCGACGTGCTGGTGCATTCGATCAACATCGCCGATCCGAAGTATCTGATCGTCGGCGCCGATCTTGCGCCCCATATCGCGGCCATTCGCCCGCGCTTGGGCAAGACGCTTCAGTGCCGCGTGTTTGGATCGAGCGAACTGGATTTCGCATCCCTCGAAACTGAACTTGCCGCCACCCCGGGAGAGCCGCTCCTTTCGTCCGAACGCGCAACGCCTCCCATCGACGGAACTGCCTTGTATATCTACACCTCGGGCACGACGGGCTTGCCGAAAGCGGCGAAGGTTAGCCATTACCGTCTCATGCAGTGGAGCCATTGGTTCGCCGGCATGATGGACGCCAAGCCGACCGATCGCATGTTCAATTGCCTGCCCCTTTATCACAGCGTCGGTGGGGTGGTGGCGACCTTCGCGCCGCTGGTGTGCGGCGGGTCGGTGGTGATCCGCGGGCGGTTCTCGGCGTCAGATTTTTGGCGTGACGTGCGCGATGAAGGCTGCACGCTGTTTCAATACATCGGCGAGTTGTGTCGCTACTTGGTCAACACCCCTCACCAGCCGATCGAGACCGAACACTCGCTGCGCATGGTATGCGGTAATGGATTGCGGTCCGAAGTCTGGGAGACTTTCAAGACGCGGTTCAGAATTCCGCGAATTCTCGAGTATTACGCGTCGACCGAAGGCAATTTCTCCTTGTATAACTGCGAAGGGCAGCCGGGCGCCATCGGGCGCATTCCGGGCTTTCTGGCAAATCGATTGCCCGTGGCGTTGCTGCGATTCGACGTGGAAACCTCAAAACCGTGGCGCAACGCCGAAGGATTCTGCGAGCGCTGCACCGCCAACGAAATCGGTGAAGCCGTGGGACTGATACCCCCGGCAGATGGCCGGCGCGCAGGTCGATTCGAAGGCTATGCCGATCCGGAAGCGTCGGCGCGTAAAGTACTGCGCAATGTCTTCAAGGAAGGCGATGCGTGGTATCGCACGGGCGATTTGATGCGCCGCGATGAACGCGGCTTTTATTACTTCGTGGATCGTGTCGGGGAAACCTATCGCTGGAAGGGCGAGAATGTGTCGACCGCGGAAGTCTTGACCGCGCTCACCGCCAGCCGCGGCGTCATCGACGCGGTGGTTTACGGCGTGAGCGTGCCGGGCACCGACGGCCGCGCCGGCACGGCGGCGCTCAAAGTGAATGCCGAGTTTGATCTCGCGGCGTTTCGCGCCGAGGTCGCTGTGCGCCTGCCGCCGTACGCGCGTCCGGTATTCCTGCGCATCGTCTCGACGCTCGAGGCCACCGCGACCTTCAAGCCGCGCAAGCAGGATCTCGTGCAGGCCGGGTTTGACCCCAGCCGGATCAGCGATCCGCTTTACTTCGACGATCCGCGATCGCAGGGCTATGTGCCCCTCGACGCCGCGCTGTTCGCGGCGATCCTGAGCGGTACGCTGAGGATCTAGCTCGAGAAGCCTGTCTGGCAGGCTCCTATGTCGCTTCCGATTCGCCGACCTGTGCCACGGCATTGGCGATTGGTATCTGCACGATGAGCATGGTTCCGCCGGAGGCCGGGCTCCTCACATCCAATCGCCCGCCCAATGCGCGCACTCGATGGCGCATCGAAGCGAGCCCGTGCGAGGCGATCGACATGGATTGGCCGACCGGGATGCCGATGCCATCATCGCCAATGCGCATGAGCAGGTTTTCATCGTCCATGTCCAAGCTGATGTCTGCGGTTTTCGCGCCCGAATGTTTGAGAATATTGCTGAAGCCTTCCTGGGCGATTCGAAACAATGCAATCGAGGCTTCGGATTTGAAGCGGGGCTCCTCGTCGGGATAAGACTCGATGCACTTGAGGCCTGCGCTTCCGCAGGTTTCCTTCATCTGCCAGCGCAATGCGGCGAACAATCCCACGTTGTCCAGCAGCGTCGGGCGCAGCTCCTCGATGATTCGCCGCTTCAAATCAACTCCGGCGGAAAGATTCTGCTGCACGCGATTGAGCCGCTGCTTCAGGTCAGGATCATTCTTCGCGAAATGTTGCTCGGCCCACGAGATGTCCATGCGCGCGCCCACGAGCAAGCCGCCCAGCTCGTCGTGCAATTCGCGTGCTAAGCTGGCCTTCTCGCGTTCGGCAACATTTTGCAAATGGGTGGAAAGCTCGACCAGCTCGCGGGTCCTATCCTCGACCTGACGCTCGAGCTGCAGCTTCTGATCCCGCAACTCCGCCGTGAGCGCCGTGCGCCGGCGGATATCCAGCCACACCAGGCGCGACGCGACAGCCACGAGCAGCATATTGAAAATGGTGCCGGAGAGGGTAATCCAGCGGCTCAAGATCAAGGAACCGGCCCAATGCGCGCTGGCGGCACGGCGTTCGCCGGCTTCACGCTCGCGCAGCCCATTCAGAATATCGTCGATCTTTGCATCGGTATCCGTGCCCATGCTGGTTTTCACGAGTGCAACCGCTGCTGGGACGCCCTGTTTTTTTTGAATGGCCAGAATCATCGATAGATCCGCCAGCCTCTTGCCGATCAGAACATGCAAGTCTCGCACTTGACGCAGGCCCGCGTCCGATCCTGCGTACGCCAGGCGCAGCTCTTCCAGCCGCGGTTCCACATCGGCCACCGATCCATTGTATATCTCGACGTATCGCGGGTCTTCCGTCAGCAAAAATCCACGCAGTGCGCCGACGGATTGCGCCAGCGAATTCTGCAGGGATTCGACGGCATGTTCGCGCGCCGCGGACTTCTGCAGCCGCTCCCCCGCCTCCTGCAGTCGCTCGTGGCCCTCGCCTGTTACAAAGAACAGTGCCGCCAGAAAGCTGATGATGAGAAATGGTGGAATCGCCACGTACCAGCGGCCCAAACCGTCCAGCGCTTCGCTCAGCAAGTTCACGCGTTTCATTTTTGTTAACAGAAACCTTGACTGTCCATTGTCATGTCGGATCGAGCGTTGAGTGCCCTACAGGGGCATTTAAAAAATGCTGCAACGCCCGTGCCAAGATGTTTGCGGCGCCGACCGTACGCTGAACCGGCGGTGCCACGAGAAGAAAATTGTCAATGGGGTCCGGGAGTTATCGGCGCGCCTGCAGCAACGCTAAGCCCAGAGCCAGCCGGGGTCTTGGCGGCGTCAGTGTAATGTTTACGTGCTCAGAAGGTAGCTAAGCTCACGGTGTCGGTTACATCGTCAACTGAGAAGGCGACCGGAACCGCGATGATCGGTACGCGGGATCTTCCCTTGAGCCATGCCTCCAAGGCCTCCCCGGACATGGGTTTTGCGTAGAAGAATCCTTGCGCGATATCGCAACCGAACTCGCGCAGCCAGTTCGCCGCCGACGCCGTTTCGATGCCTTCGGCCACCACCTTCAATCCCAATCCATGCCCCATATCGATCGCCGAGCGCACTACGGTGGCAAACTCCGGATCGGATTCCAGACTCTGAATGAAACTGCGATCGATTTTCATCTCATGCACGGGCATGCGGGCCAGGTGGCTCAGCGAGGAATACCCGGTGCCGAAATCATCGATCGACAAGCTCACGCCCAACGCCGCGATGGCATCGAGCATATGCAAGGCACGCGCGGGATCTTCGATGGCCCCGCTTTCGGTCAACTCCAGGGTAAGCAGCGAGGGCGGCAGTTGGTGGCGGCTCAACAGCGAGGCGACACGGGAATCGAAACGCGAGTCGCCGATGTCCTCGGCGCTGATATTCACCGCCAAGTTCAGTGCCATGCCCGCGCGTTGCCATTGCGCCGCCTGCGCCATCGAGTGATCCAGCGTCCAACGTGTCAACCAGCGTATGAATCCTGTTTGTTCGGCAAAGGGAATGAAATCCACCGGACTCAATAAGCCGCGCGACGGATGCTGCCAGCGCAGCAGGACTTCGGCGCCCGCGACGCGGCCCGTGCTCAGTTCGAATTTCGGCTGGAAGTGCAGACGCAACTCATCATGCTCTACGGCGTGGCGCAATTCGCCCAACAGCGAAAGCTGATCCCGAGCGGCCGGCTTGAGCGCTTCCTCGTAAATCGCCAGGGCACGTTTCTCACGCCGCGCGCGTTCCAAGGCCAAATCCGCACAACGCATCAACTCATCGTGCGAGGCGGCGGCATCGGCCGACACGGCCAGTCCCAGGGTCGCGCTGATGTCGATTGGCTGGGCTTCCACGAGCACCGGTTCGGCCAGCGCCAATAGCAGCGAGGTGCCCCAGGCATGTAGCCCGCCGCGCTCATTGAGCTTGGTGAACGCGGCGAACTGATCGGCCGCAAGCCGCGCGACCGCTGATTTGATGGAGGGTACCGCCGCGATGCGCGCCGCGATTTCGGTGAGCACCGCATCCCCGACCGAATATCCCAAGTGCTCATTGATGCGGCGAAATCGATGCAGATTGATGACGACGACGCCGATGGGCTTGCCGTCGGCGTCGCGCAGTGCAGCGCTCAGCGCGGCGCTGAAGGCGGTCCGATTCATCAATCCGGTCAGCGAATCTTCGTAGGCTAAGCGCCGTATGGATTGATCGCGGCTTTGGACCGCCGATTGCATCAGGTGCAAACCTTCGGCGAGAACGCCCAGTTCATCGCCTCGCTGCACGTTTTGCTCAGCATCGTAGGTACCGGCGCGCATCCGATCAACGACCTTGGTCAGATCTTGCAAGGGCTGCGTAATGTTGCGCGCAAGCCAGAAAGCCGCGAAGGCGAAGGCGACCAGACTCACGCCTGCAATCACGAATAGAACTTTCGTGAGGCGTTCGAAAGGCGCGCGTGCATCCGCCAAGGAACGCGATAGCACGGCCACGATCTCGGTGTTGCCGACTTTGGATATTTCGATTCGGCGGGTAACCACGTCCGTGGATCGCAGGGTAGGGTCAGAAACGGTGCTGATGACGTCCATCCAGCGGCCGCCGGTGCCGACAGACAAGGTCACAGCGAGGCCGGTGATATCCGCCAGCTCGTGCGCAGCCTTGTTATCGAGTTCAAATCCCATGGCGATCCAGGCCACCGGCAGTGGGCTGCGCACCGCCACGGTCACAACTTGATAAATGCGCCCGCTATCCACCATCATGCTGGCCTCGCTATCCGCGGCGCCGGCGTTCTCCTGAAGAGACAATAGTGGAAAGGAGACGCCTGCCGGCAGATGGGTGCCGGAGGCCGCAATGACCTTGCCGTTCAACGAGGTGAGTACGACCATCGCCGCGCCGATGCGCTTGCCGCTATTCCCAAGCGCCGAAGCCAGCGTATCGGTGTCGCGCGCAGCGACCGCCTCGCGGAATCCATAGTCGGCGGCCACGGCTTGCGCTGCTTGAGTCAGCTGTCTGCGATTGCTCTCCAGCAGGCGCGAGAACACCAGCGCGCCGACATCGAGCTGCCGTTGTACCTCTCTGCCCGCGCTATCGCGGTTGGTGGCCAGCACCGCTCCCAGAGCAGCCGCCAGCACCGCCGCGAGCAGCAGCAGAAAAGTAACGGCAATTCGAGTCCGCAGCGCCAACGCTATTTGCTCCCACTGCTGGCAGGTAGGCTATTGAGCATAGGTTAGGTTAAGCGGCGCAGGCGGCGAAGGCTGTGCGCTTGCACACAGTTACCGCGCTGTACGCTGCTGTCCCAGGGCGCGCGTGACCTGGTTCTCATATCGCTTACACTATGCAGCTTCATGCCAATCGTTCGCCTGGATAAAGTCTCTCTCAGCTTCGGCCTGAAACCCTTGCTCGACGACGTCAGTCTGCAGCTGCGCAGGGGCGAACGCGTCTGTTTGCTCGGCCGTAACGGCGAAGGGAAGTCTTCGCTGCTGCAATTGATCTCGCGAAATGTTGTGCCCGACAGCGGCGAGGTGTGGGTCCGACCGGGCGCGCGGATTGCGAGCCTGGCGCAGGAAGTCTCAGCCGGTAGCGACGCACCTGTGCGCGAGGTGGTGCTCGGCGGCGTCGAGTTGAAGACGCCGGAAGATGAGTGGCAGGCGCAGGTGCAGGTTGACCAGGTGGTATCACGATTGGGGCTGCCGGCCGATGCATTGATGAGTGCCTTGTCCGGCGGTTGGCGCAGGCGCGTGATGTTGGGGCGCGCGTTGGTCGCAGCGCCCGACGTATTGTTATTGGATGAGCCGACGAATCACCTGGACATCGAGGCCATTACCTGGCTCGAGGACATGATGATCGACTTTGCAGGAGCTTTGTTCTTCGTCAGCCACGACCGCGCCTTTGTCCGCCGCTTGGCTACCAAAATCGTCGAACTCGACCGCGGACAGCTGCGGGTTTGGCCCGGCAGTTACGATGATTATGTCTTGCAAAAGCGTGCGGCCCTAGAGGTCGAGGCCAAGCACGCCGCCTTGTTCGACAAGAAGTTAGCTCAGGAGGAAGTATGGATCCGCCAAGGCGTGGAGGCACGGCGCACCCGCAATGAGGGCAGGGTCCGTGCGCTCGAGCAATTGAGAATACAGCGGCGCGAGCGGCGCGAACGTGTCGGCACGGTCGAGTTGCGGGCACAAGACGCTTCGCCCTCCGGTAAATTGGTATTCGAGGCGAAACACGTCACGCACTCTTTCGGCGCCGCTCCGGTCATCCGCGATTTTTCGGCCCGCATACAGCGCCAAGATCGCATCGGCATCATCGGCCCCAACGGCTGCGGTAAGACCACGCTGATCAAGCTTCTGGTCGGAGAACTTGAGCCGACAGCGGGCCAGATCAAGCGCGGCACGAATCTGTTGCCCGCCTATTTCGATCAACAGCGCGAGCAGCTGGACCCCAAAGCGTCCATCATGGACAACGTCACCCGCGGCAGCGGCGACACCGTGACCATCGACGGCCAAGCCCGGCATGTCTCCGGGTACCTCCGCGATTTCTTGTTTCCGCCAGAGCGTCTGCGGGCGCCCGTGAGCATGCTGTCGGGCGGCGAACGCAATCGATTGCTGCTGGCGCGCCTGTTTGCCCGGCCCAGCAATCTTCTGGTGATGGACGAGCCCACCAACGATCTAGACGCGGAAACGTTGGAGCTGTTGGAAGAAATGGTGGCGGACTATGCCGGGACCCTGCTGCTCGTCAGTCACGACCGCGCATTTCTCGACAACGTGGTCACCAGTACGCTGGTCTTTGAAGGCAATGGACAGATCAATGAGTACGTCGGCGGGTATACCGATTGGCTGCGTCAGAGAAAAGTGGGGGCGTCGGGAAGTACCGCGGCGACGCCGAAGCCATCGGCAGCGGCGGCTCCGTCAAGCGCGGCGCCGTCAAGCGCGGCCCCAAAACCTAAGCGCCTGTCTTACAACGAACAGCGTGAGCTGGCACAGTTGCCCGAGAAAATCCAGCGGCTGGAGGCCGAACAAGCGCAGCTCAACGCGCTGATCAGCGATCCCGCGGTCTTCCGGCGTGACAAGGACGAAAGCCATCTCGCACTTCAGCGCCTGGAAGCCCTAGCGGCGGAACTCGAGACCGCGTATTCGCGATGGGACACGCTGGACAGCTCGGCGGGCCCCGCGACACGGGCTTAGCGCGGGCCTAGGAGCCTGTCCGAGTAATGATGCATCTACTGCGGCCCTCCCACGACGGCATCTTTCTGCGATCGTTTCTCTCACATAGTACCCACTATGCTCGCGAAA
>JALYIH010000084.1 GCA_030775865.1 Pseudomonadota bacterium
GGGCTTAAGCGATGCACGGGTGCTCGATGTGGGCTGCGGCGGGGGCATATTGAGCGAGGCGATGGCCCGCAGCGGTGCGCGCGTGCTCGGAATAGACCTGTCGCAGGCCGTGCTCGACGTGGCAGAACTGCATGCGCTGGAAAGCAAGCTGACCATCGAATACCAAGCGATCGCCGTCGAGGAGTTGGCGGCGGCGCACCCCGGCTCATTCGACTTGGTCACCTGCATGGAAATGCTCGAACATGTCCCGGATCCGGCAGCGGCGTTGGGGGCTTTGGCGACGTTGGTCAAACCAGGCGGCCATGTCGTCGTTTCCACCTTGAACCGCAAACCATTGGCGTTTGCAGTTGCCATCATCGGGGCTGAGTACATTGCACGCATGCTGCCGCGAGGTACGCACGAGTATCTGAAATTCATACGGCCTTCGGAGCTTGCCCGGTGGGGCCGCGCGGCCGGTCTGAACCTGATCGACCTCACAGGCATAACTTACAATCCACTGACACGGGCGTTTCGACTCTCATCGAATACCGACATCAATTACCTTGCGCACTTCCAACGCACCGCCTGACATGGCGGTCACCTTAAGGGCGGTGCTATTTGATTTGGACGGCACCTTGCTGGATACCGCACCGGATATGGTCGGCGCTCTGAACGAGCTGCGCAAGGAGCACTCGCTCGCACCTCTGCCCTTCGATGCCGTGCGCAGCGCGGTAAGTCACGGCAGCGCGCGCGTCGTCAAAGCGGGATTCCCGGATGCCGACACGGCAAGCGCGTTGGCGCTGCAGCAGCGCTTCTTGGAGATTTACCGCGGGGGACTTTGTCGCGAAACACGGCTGTTTGACGGGATGGACGAGGTGCTGAACATATTGGCAAGCTGGCGCATGAAGAGCGGAATCGTCACCAACAAGCCTGCATGGCTGACCGATCCCCTGCTCGCTGATCTCGGGCTCAGTGCGCGCTTCGCCTGCGTCGTCAGCGGCGATACGGTGGCGGAGCGCAAGCCGCATCCCATGCCGTTATTGCATGCGGCCGCGCTTGCCGGCGTTTCCCCAAGCGAATGCATTTACGTCGGCGACGCGCTGCGCGACGTGCAGGCGGCGCATGCCGCGGCCATGCCGGCGTTGGTGGCCAATTATGGCTACCTGCATGCCGATGAGGACCCGACGATGTGGGGCGGCGACGGTTATTTGAATCGGCCGCTGGATCTTTTGGACTGGCTCAAGGCCAGCGGCCGCCTATGAGCGACATCAGGATTTGGGCGGCACTGATCGCAGGCATCGTGCTCGGCGGGTTGGCGGCACTGTTGTGGCGGGCGCGCCGCGAACAGGCGCTGCGCATCGACGCGGAATTGTTGCGCGCGCGGCTCAAGACCGAAGAAATGTTGAGTGCGGAACGCGAACAGACGTTGGTGCGCGCACGCGACCAGTTGCAGGGCGTCTTCGGCGAACTGGCGCGCGAAAGCTTGCAAAGCAACAGCGAAGTGTTCCTGCAGCTCGCACGCGAACGGTTCTCGCGGCAGCAATTGGATGCCTCGCAGGTATTGAAGGAACGCGAGTCGGCGATCGAGTCGTTGGTAAAGCCCATTCGCGAGGCTTTGGCCAAGACCGAGGCGCAGATACAGGCGATCGAGCGCGACCGCATCGATTCATTCGCCACCATCAAGGTACAAATGGAGGTGCTGGCCAGCGGTCAGAGCTTGCTGTCGCGTGAAACGCGCAATCTCGTGACGGCGCTGCGCCGCCCGGATGTACGCGGCCAGTGGGGTGAAATAACGCTGCGCCGATTGGTCGAGCTGTCGGGCATGACCTTGCATGTGGACTTCACCGAGCAGCAGCACCGCAAGACCGACAACGGTTCCATTCGTCCCGACATGATCGTTCACATGCCCGAGCAGCGGGACATCGTGGTGGATGTCAAAACCCCACTCGAGGCGTATCTCGCGGCGGTGGAGGCTCAGGACGAGACGGAGCGCAGCGCTCAATTGCGCCGCCATGCGCAGATCGTCGGAGCGCGGATTCGCGAGCTGTCCTCGAAACAATATTGGTCGCAGTTCGAGCGCAGTCCGGATTTCGTGGTTCTGTTCCTGCCCGGCGATCAATTCCTATCGGCAGCGCTGCAGGAAAATCCCGGCTTGATCGATGATGCCATGCGCCAAAATGTCATGCTGGCGACCCCGACCAGTTTGGTTGCGCTCTTGAAAGCAGTCTCCTACGGCTGGAAGCAGACCGTCCTGGCGGAGAATGCTGCCGAGGTGCGGCAACTCGGTGAAGAGATCTACAAGCGGCTGGCGGTGTTCGGCGAGCATCTGGGCAAATTGGGAAAATCTCTCGGCGCCAGCGTCGAATCCTTCAACCGCGCCGTGGGCTCCCTGGAGCAACAGGTATTGCCGGCGGCGCGCCGCTTCGAGGGGCTCGGGCTGCGCGTGAATCGGGAGATCGAGCCCATCGAGCCGGTCGCGAGCCTCGCCCGTACGCCGCGCCTAGAGAACGCCGAGCCCGGCGGCGCCGATGAGCCAGGCCCTGAAAGCACTTGATGAGAGTTATCGTGCGCGAGCAATCCCTAAGGGATCGGAGCGCTATTGGAGCTGGTTGTTCGCGGCCGCGGCGGCGCGCGCACCTCTGCTCGGAATATATGCACTGCTGGTCGAATGGAATGCATTGATGGATCCCGCGACCGAACACAGCGCCGCACGCATCAAGTTGGCGTGGTGGCAGGAAGAGATCCGTCGGCTCGCCGCCGGCACTCCGGTACATCCCATCGGGACGTATCTCGCCTCGCTGCCGCGCGCCGGGGACGTCGATTTCGCCCCCCTGCTGCTCTGTATCGATGCGGTGGTGGCCGAAACCAGCGGCGCGCCGCTGGAGCGAGGAGCGGACCTTGAGCCCCATGCCTGCGCTCTGCGCGCCCATCCGCTCCTCGTGGCATCGCGGCTGGCCACGGGCGATCTCGACGAGACCGGCTTGGAACAGTGCGCCGGGGCGTTGGCGGTGGCTGACCGTTTGTCGCACTCGACACGCGACTATCGGCGGGAGGCGCGGTTGGGACGCGTGCCGTTCGCCGTCGACGAACTTCTGGCCGCAGGAATAGACAATACCGATCTGTGCGCCGAACAGCCGCCCGCGCAACTCGAACACTACCTGCGACAGCTTCGAGAACGCGCTGCGCAAAATTATGACGCCGCAATGCGGGTGCTGCCCAGTGCGTGCCGCTCCCAACAGCGGCACCTGTTGGTGCTGGCGGCCCTGGGACGGAAGCATTTGAACAGACTTGCGCCAAGTCCCGCATCCTCCGGCATGCGCGATATGCTGCTGGCGTGGTCGACGGCGCGGCGCGCCCAGTTAACCTAAAAGGTGCTTATGATTCCCAAAAACTTCACCCCAGACCGCGACCTGCTCCAGGGACGCTCGATTTTGATTACCGGCGCCGGCAGCGGACTCGGCCGGGCGCTGGCCATCGACTGCGCGCGCGCCGGTGCGAGCGTGATTTTATCGGGCCGCAACGGCGCCAAGCTCGATGTCGTATACGATGAAATCGATGCCATGGGCGCGCCGCAGCCGGCGATCGCCGTGATGGACTTGGCAGTCGCAACGGCGGTGGACTACGACCGGCTGGCGCGCGTCATCGACGAAGAGTTCGGCAAATTGGACGGTCTGGTCCACGCGGCGGGCTTACTCGGCGATCGAACGCCGCTCGAGCAATATGATGTGCCGACCTGGTGTAAGGTTTTGCACGTGAATCTCACGGCCCCCTTTATCCTCACGCAAGTGTTGCTGGCGGCCCTGCGCAAGTCGGAAGACGCCTCGATCATCTTTGTCAGCAGCGGTGTGGTGAAGCAATCGCGGCCGTTCTGGGGAGCCTATGCCGTATCGAAGGCAGGATTGGAGTCGGTTCGCAGTATGCTGTCCGAGGAACTGGAGGGTGAGGCGAACATTCGCGTGAACAGCGTGAACCCGGGCCGGATGCGCACCGCGATGCGGGCCGCGGCTTATCCGGCGGAGGATCCGAACACGGTACCGACGCCGCAATCCGTCAGCGGTGCCTTTCTTTACTTGCTGAGTTCGCGCGGTCGCGGTATTGATGGTCAGTTTATAGATGCACAGTAACAGTCGAGGAACTCTGAGGATGCAAATGAGGAAACTAATCCCTGGCGCCATATCGCTTCTGGTCTGCACCGTGTTGGGTGGGGCCTGCAACGCTGCGGCGGCTGAGCAGCGGCCGCTCGAGGGCGACTACGTCATCCGTGATTTTCGCTTCGCGTCGGGAGAAACCCTGCCCGAGCTGCGCATGCATTACACGTTTCTCGGCAAGCCGAAGAAAGATGCGTTGGGGCGCGTCACCAACGCCGTGCTGATCATGCACGGTACCGGAGGATCCGGCCGAAGCCTCATCAACGAGAGATTTTCCGGCGTGCTGTTCGGCAAGGGACAACTCCTGGATGCTGATAAGTATTACATCATCCTTCCGGACGGCATCGGCCACGGAAAATCCAGCAAACCCAGCGACGGTTTACATACCCGCTTTCCGCAATATTCCTATCAGGACATGGTGGCCGCGCAATATGCGTTGGTCACCAAGGGCCTCGAGGTGAACCACTTGCGGCTGGTCATGGGCACCTCGATGGGATGCATGCATACGTTCATGTGGGGTGAGGCCTATCCGGATTTTATGGACGCCTTGATGCCCCTCGCCTGCCTGCCGGTGCAGATTGCCGGACGCAATCGCGTATGGCGCGATCTCGCCATGGACGCGATTCGCAATGATCCTGAGTGGATGAAGGGTGACTATACGAGCGAGCCAATGAACGGGTTGCGCACGGCGGCGGGGTTGCTGTTGATCGCCGGCAGCGCCCCGATTCAAATGCAAATCAGCCTTCCCACTCGGGATGCCGCGGATGAATTCGTCCAAAGATACATGCAGCGCCAGCTGGAGGATCTGGACGCCAACGATTTTCTCTATCAGGTCAATGCTTCGCGGGACTACGATCCGTCATCGGGATTGGAAAGGATAAAAGCGCCGTTGCTGCAAATCAATTCGGGCGATGATTTCATCAACCCGCCGGAGCTTGGCATCGCAGAGCGGGAAATCAAGCGCGTGAAGGCCGGGCGCTTCGTGCTGCTAGCGGCCTCGGACCAAACTCATGGCCACGGTACCCACACCTGGGCGGCGGTCTGGCAGCAGTATCTGGCGCAGCTGCTGGAGGCCTCGAGAGTCGCGCCGTAACTTGGAGCCTCGCTCCTAAGCAACGTCTGGGGTTGGCAGGGTCGGCTTGGCGGCGTCGATCTCATTGATCAGCGCGTTGCGTTCGCTGGCGAGCATGGCTCGGGAGTGGCCTCGCGGCAAATCGTGGCCCAGGTGTACCGGGCCGAAGCGCACGCGCATCAAGCGGCTCACAATGATGCCGCGCGCGGCAAACCAATGCCGCACTTGTGCGGAACGGGTGGCACGCGCCGTGACGGTGAGCCAGTGATTGAATCCCTCGCCAAATTTCGCCTCCGCCTCCAGAATGCTCATCGCCTCGCCTTCACAATCGGTCGCTGCGCGGAATTCTTCGACCAGATCTTGCTTCAATGGGCCGCGCATTCTCAGCACATAGTCGATCGTCAGTGCATGCGCGCCCTGTGACACCCGGTGGGCCCACGAGCCATCGTCAGTGAGAATTTCCAAGCCCCCGTCCACCGGTGGCATCGGTTGGATGGCGAGCCAGCGGCCCGATGAACGCGGCAGCTTCGAGTGTTCCGCGGCACGCGAGGTCGCGGCCTTGAGGTCAAGATTTTCACCGGGCGAGCGGTGAAACAACAGGACACGAAGTTCTTTGACCGCGGGTGCATGCAGTCTGACGGGGCGGCCATCCAAGGTGATGCGATCCTTGGGCGTAAGCTTTGCCCCCAGCGCCGGCACCTCACCGTTGACCTTCAATCGGGCCTCGCGAATCCAACGCTCGACTTCGCGGCGCGAACCGATTCCCGCAGCGGACAGCAGTTTCTGCACGCGCTCACCGGACGGCGGACTTTTTGCAGGTTCTGCGGCGGACCGCGACTTAAGGCTGGGCGCTCGCGGTCGCATCAAATCGCGTCGTCTTCGGCACCGCTGGCGACCAACCCCTGGATGCGCGGCGCGGCGCTTTGCGCCGCCGATTCTTCATCATCGTCAGCCGAGGGCTCGATG
>JALYIH010000085.1 GCA_030775865.1 Pseudomonadota bacterium
TCGTGCTGCGGTGTCCTCCCGCCGCACGCCGATGTGCCCATACATGTCTTCGCCCGACTTCAGCCTTCGCGATCGATACGGCTCTTTCAGCTGCTGCGGATAGACGTGATACTCGGCGGCCCCGGCCAACGGGTCGGCCTGCAACTTAGGCGTCAGCTGCGTGCGAAACCGCAGCATCGCACCGCCAGACAGCACATGCACCATCCAAGGCTGCAAATTGCCGCCCGAGGGCGCAAAGCGTGCGGTGTCGAGCAAATCAAAAAGAGCAGCCCTTTCAACGGGCCGCTCGGAAAACGCGCGGCAGGAATGGCGCGACAATATGGCATCACGCACAGTGATGGCCGCCGACGTGGTCGGCTCAACTTCCGGCACGGGCACCCCGAAGATCAATGAATTTGGTTTGAGGAATAGTCAACTTGTGTTGGCAACCTTAGTATCATGCCACACCGTTCATTGGGGAATGCCATGCCCGACGCTTGGATTATCGATGCCTGCCGCACCCCACGCGGAATCGGCAAAGTTGGCAAGGGCGCGCTCGCGCACATGCACCCGCAACATCTCGGCGCCGCCGTGCTCGAGGCGATTGCCGCCCGCAATCACTTGGACACCAAGGAGATCGATGATGTCATCTGGGGCACCTCCACGCAGGTGGACAAGCAGGGCGCTGACTTGGGCCGCATGGCCGCTCTGGACGCCGGCTACGACATCGTCTCCAGCGGCGTCACATTGGACCGGTTTTGCGGCTCCGGCATCACTGCCGTGAATATGGCGAGCGCCGCCGTGATGTCGGGAATGGAGGATCTCGTGGTCGCCGGAGGCACAGAGATGATGTCGTATACGGCCAATCTGCCGCACCTCGGTGTGCCGTTCATGGACCGAGGCAACGAGCGCCTACGCGCCCTTCACCCGCAGTCGCACCAGGGAGTGTGCGCCGACGCCATCGCGACGCTGGAGAAAATCAGCCGCGCAGACGTCGACGCATTGGCGCTGGAAAGCCAACGGCGCGCCGGCCGCGCAATCGAGGGTGGTTTTTTCAATCGCAGCCTGGTTCCGGTGATGAATATCGACGGCAGCCTAGCCCTCGCTCAGGAACAGTTCCCCCGTCCGCAAACCACGGCTGAAGGACTTGCGGCATTGAAGCCGTCGTTCGCAGGCATAGCCGACTATGCCTTGGACGACAACGGCACGACTTACCGCGCTCTGATACAGCGTAAATACCCGGACCTGCAAATACAGCATGTCCACCATGCCGGCAACAGTTCCGGCGTGGTCGATGGGGCGGCCGCGGTATTGATTGCCTCGCCGGCATATGCGCGCAAGCGCGGGCTCAAGGCGCGCGCCCGCGTGCTGGCCTACGCCAACATGGGCGATTCGCCCACGTTGATGCTCAATGCACCGGTACCCGCGGCGAGAAAAGTGCTGCAACGCGCCGGACTCACGACGCAGGACATCGATCTTTGGGAGATCAACGAGGCCTTCGCGGTCGTCGCCGAGAAATTCATTCGCGATCTGAAACTTGATCGCGACAAGGTAAACGTCAACGGCGGATCAATTGCGCTGGGCCACCCTATCGGCGCTACGGGTTCCATCCTGATCGGCACCCTTCTGGATGAACTGGAGCGACGCGATTTGAAGCGGGGTTTGGTCACCATGTGCGCGGGCGGCGGCATGGCGCCCGCCATCATTATCGAGCGTATTTGATCGCCTGGTTCAACTGCCACCACGTATCCCCATCGGGTCCCTTGATGGCGGTACCTGCGGCGCCGACGGGTTCTTGCTCGCCTGAAGTCAACCAGTGAATCGCGGCGCGATCGCCGTCGGGAACTTTGGCGATGAAACGCGAACCATGCGTCGAGCGAGCAATGATGACGCCCTGGCGAGGCGACCCTTCGCGGTCGTAAAAGACAGTGTATGTTTCCACCGTTGCCGGTCCGAGGTAGTGCTCTTCGATGGACGGCACCGGTCCGCGGATCGCATCCGCCTCGGACTGATAGTCGAAGTTCTGCGGGAAACTATCCGGCCCGAAGGGCGTGCGGCTCAACACCATCGAATGGCTGTGCGTAGCAAGTCCGCCGTTGGCGAACAGCAGACCGTATCGCCCGCGCTTCCTCAACGCCTGTGCCATGCTGACCACCGCATGACTCATGTAATTCCCGACCGGGCCGCCGCCGAACGTCAGCCCGCCAAACACCGTCGCAGCCTCGTGCAACGGCCAGCCGATCACCCGGCACGCCATTTTCGGCACGCATGGAAAACAGCTGTAGAGTTCCGCGTAATCGAGATCCGTGGTCGACAGTCCATTCAACTCCAACGCCCGACGAAGCGACACCGCCATGCTGGGTGATTCGGCGAAACTTGCGCGCGCGAGCACATCAACCGGCTCGTGCGCAGCGGCGCCTCGGCCGACGAAGATCATCCGCTCGTCAGGAATCCCCCGCGCGCGCGCCTCCGCCAAACTGGTCACCAAGAAGCCTGCACCTTGATTGACGCTGCTGTTGGCCACCATCAATTTGCAATACGGAAAGGCGATCGGGCGATTCGCCGCGGATACGGTCTTTATTTCATCGGGCGACACTCTGCGACGCAGCCACGCACCCGGATTGTCCGCCGCCACCGCGGAAAAACGCGACCACATCTGCGCGCTCTCGTCTTGGGCTTGCGCCAATGTCTGGCCGTACGCGGCGCGGCCGGCATTCTCGTACAGCGGATACACGTCCACCGGCGCAACCAGTCCGTAGCGATGCCGGTACGAGGGCCCGCGGCGCAAGGAGACTGCGCGAACCGCATTGTCCGATGGCGATACGTCGCCGGCGGCTAGCGTCGCCGCGCGCCTCGCAGCCGTGCGCAGTGCCTCGCCGCCGACAATCGCAGCGACCTTGATTTCCCCCGCGCCGATGCGATTGGCGGCTTCATTCAACAGCAGGATAGGACTATCGCCGCTGCCGTAAGCTGATTTGTAGCAGATGCGCGGAGCCGCGCCGAGGCGCTCGGCCAATGGCGCGGATACATCACCTAGTTCGGGCCAAGAAATCTGATCCACGACCCCCAAAGAATCCAGCGTCGGCAGCCATCCGCCTCCCGCGTCGTGGTCCGCGGCGCGCAGCGCCGCCTCCATGAGACCCAACGAATCAAGGCCCAAGCCTGCGTTGCCCGGTTGATCGCGGTCGTTGACCTGACCCACACCAATGATGACGGGAATCGGATTGCTCACAGCTTACTTTAGTGGCTCAGTCGGATAAGTCCAAATTGGTATACTGCTTCGAGATCAATATCGACCCTGCGAGCAACATGTTCAGCGCCAGCCCCACCTCTCATGGCTACATCTCGCAGCGCTTGAAGCTGCACTACGTCGACTGGGGCAATCCAACCGCACCACCGTTGTTGCTGATTCACGGCGGGCGGGATCATTGCCGCAGTTGGGATTGGGTGGCCGACCGCTTGCGCGCCGACTGGCACGTCATGGCCACGGATTTGCGCGGTCACGGCGACAGCGCCTGGTCCCCGGACGGCGACTACTCGATGGCAGCCTATGTTTACGACCTGGCGCAGATCATCCATCAGCTCGAACTCGCGCCGGTCACGATCGTCGCCCACTCGCTCGGCGGCAATATCGCGCTTCGCTATACCGGCCTGTATCCGGACAATGTGCGTCGCGTCGTTGCCATAGAGGGGCTCGGGCCCTCGCCGAAGATGCTGGCGGAGCGGCAGCAGCGGACTCTACAGCAGCGCTGGCAGGAATGGATCCGCGACCGTCGCGCCGTGAGCGCGCGCAGCCCGCGCCGCTACGCCACGCTGGCCGATGCGTTGGAGCGGATGCGCAGCGAGAATAAATACCTCACCGCGGACCAAGCGCAGCATCTCACACTGCACGCCGCGAGCCGCAATGAGGACGGCACGTGGAGCTGGAAATTCGACAACTACATGCACGTATTCCCGCCGGTGGACATTACACCGGAAGAATTGCAGGAATTGTGGCATGCCATCAGCTGTCCGACGCTGCTTTGCTACGGTGACAAGAGCTGGGCTTCCAATCCGGAGAAAGATGGGCGGGCGCGCCATTTTCGCCAAGCCCGGGTAGCCACTTTCGCTGACGCCGGACATTGGGTGCATCATGATCAACTCGATGCCTTCATGAAAGAACTCAAGGAATTTCTCGGCGAATGAGGTGAGCGCATGCCAGACCCGGTGATTATCGAGCGAAGAGACAGCATCGCGGTGCTGACTCTCAACGTACCTGCGAAGCGCAACGCGCTGGGCCGCGAGATGTCGGCCATGTTGACGAAACTCGTCGAGGATCTGCAGAGCGAAACTGCCGTCCGAGCACTCGTGGTGCACGGTGGCGCTCACTTCTGCGCGGGAGGCGATTTGGGCGGCTTTGGCACCTCGCCGCTGGCGATGCGCGCCGGCATGCATGCCGGTGCCCGGTTGATTCGCGCGCTGGCCGGCGGCAGGTTGCCGGCAGTGGCGGCCGTTGAAGGCAACGCGTATGGCGCTGGATTTTCGATTGCGCTCGCCTGCGATTTCATCGTCGGCGATGAAACGACCACGTTTTGCGCCGCTTTCGGACGCGTCGGCCTGGTGCCGGATTACGCCCTGCCCTGGAGCTTGCCGCAGCGCGTAGGAGTCGCGAAGGCTCGCGAACTGATGATGCTTTGCGAACCGGTGCGCGGCACGCAGGCGCAGACCATGGGTTTGATCGATCGATTCGTACCCGCCGGACAAGTGCGCGAAACTGCTTTGAGTTTGGCGACACGGCTTGCGGCGGCATCGCCGGCCACCATCGCCACCACCAAGTCGCTGCTGTCGCGGGCCCCCTTAAGCTTGGACACGGTGCTCGGTTGGGAAGCCGATACCCAGTCCATGCTGGCATTGACCGAGGACTTCAATGAAGGGGTGCAGGCCTTCATGCAAAAGCGAAACCCAACCTTCAAGGGAAAATAGTCCAGCACGCGTCCGAAGGGCGCCATGGCGTTGCCGCGGTGAGCGCGGGATAATGCATCGACTCGATTTTGAGCTGACATAGGTGACACATGAGAAGTAAATCTTTTCCCGCCTTCGCATCTTGCTTGGCGACTGCGGCGGTTCTCGCGATGGCGATGAGTGGGATTGCCAAGGACAGCCCTGAGTTCGTCCGCATCACGCCGGCTGAACTCAAATGGCAGGATGTTCCCGATGGGCATGGGGTTCAGCAGGCCACGGTATTCGGCGATCCGGGCAAACCCGGCCTTTATATGATTCGCGTCAAGTTTCCGCCACACATCATGGATGTTCCGCACTGGCATCCCAACGCTCGATACGTCACGGTGCTGCAGGGAACTTGGTACGCAGGCACCGGTGATACCTTCGATTTCGCGAAAGCGGTCCCTCTAAAGCCGGGGAGCGTCATGCTGCATCCCGCGAAAGCCACGCACTGGGATGGCTCGGGCAGCGACGAGACAGTCATTGTTCAAATCTTCGGCGAGGGTCCTGCCGCGACTACGCAGGTAGCGCCGGGCAAGGCATTCTGGCTCGAAGTGGCACACTAGCCGCCGGGGCCGCCTACTGACCGTATTCGTCGCGACGGCGTACCCAAAACGGTCCGCGGCCGCCTTCATCGCGGCCTTTCGGCACCATGTCCAAATAGTGGTAGTGAATATTGAACGGTTCATTGCCTCGCGCGTAGCACGAATACGTGTGAAAAATGCTGCCGGTCTCGTCCCGAACGAACACGCTGTGCCCCTCGCGCTCCGTACTTCCCGGATTCTGCCGGGCATAGTTGAAAAGGGTTGTGCCTTGGGCGATAGCTTCCGGGGTAAAGGACACGTGGTAGTCGAAATTGAAGTCCGTGTTACCGGATGAGACCCACGTAAACGTCCACCCCATTCTTTTTCTGTAAGCGGACAGTTTCTCGTAAGGCGCGCGCGACACCGCCACCATCGTTACGTCACGCTGTTTCAGATGGATATTGACGCCATTGAATCCATCGGCGCGCAAGGAACAGTGCGGGCATCCCGCATTCTGGGTGGGCGTAAACATGAAGTGATAGACAATCAACTGACTGCGGCCATCAAACAGGTCGCCGAGCGTCAGCTCGCCGTTGGGACCGTCGAATCGGTATGGTTTCGTCACCTCGACCCACGGCAACGCACGCCGCTCGGCATTCAGCGCTTCTTGCATTTGCAGAAACTCCTTCTCCTTGATGAGAAGTTTTTCGCGCGCTTCGAGCCAATCCGCTTCGGATACGATTTTTTGCTTCATACTTAGCGCTCGCCAATTGGCAATCGGGCCCGCATTTCCACGAAAAGCGGCGTCATTTCACGTCCTGCGCAGGTTCCAGCCGCAATACGCGTCCGTCCCGCTCGTCGGTGCACACATAAAGATAGCCATCCGGCGCCGCCCGCACGTCGCGGATGCGCCAATGATGATCGTTCAGCAATTCTTCTTGGTCCACGACGATTCCGCCCTCGTCGAGATGGACACGGCGCAGATGCTTGAATGCCAGGGCCCCCACGAACAGATCGCCCTTCCAGGCCGGAAATTTTTCGCCGCGATAGATCGCAAGTCCCGAGGGCGCGATCGAGGGCGTCCAATAGATCACCGGCTGCTCAAGCCCGGCACGCTGCGTAAACGGAGAAACATAGGCGCCCGAATAGTCCATGCCGTAAGTGATCACCGGCCAGCCATAGTTCTTGCGCGCCACGATGATGTTCAGTTCATCGCCGCCGCGCGGGCCATGTTCGGTTTCGTAAAGCCGACCGCTTTGCGCATCGAAGACCAACCCCTGCGGATTGCGATGGCCCCAGGTATAGATTTCGGGACGGACAGTTGCCTGTCCCACGAATGGATTGTCGTGCGGTACGCTGCCGTCGTCGTTGAGGCGGACGATCTTGCCCAGATCGGAGGTCGGATTTTGCGCCTGCTCACGGTATTCGAATCCTTCGCCAATCGTCAACGCAAAGGTTCCGTCCGGCAGAAAGGCCATGCGCCCGCCGTAGTGGTTGTCCGTATCCTTCAAAGGCATGGCTTTGAAGATCACTTGGAGATCTTGCAGCGTGCTGCCGTCGAAGCGGGCACGCGCGACTTGCGTACCATTGGCCGCCGCTGTTCCGGCCGCATAGGTGAGATAGACGATGTTGTTCTGCGCAAAATTCGGATGCAGCACGATGTCGAACAGCCCAGCCTGGCTGCCGGTATGTACCGCCGGGACGCCGGCTATCGGCTGGAACGCCAAGGAGCCTCCCTTGATCAGACGCAGCCGGCCCACTCGCTCGGTTACCAGCATCGATCCGTCCGGTAAAAACGCCATCGACCATGGATGATCGAGTCCCCCGGCGATCTCGGTGATCTTATATCCGGTCCTGACCACCTTGGCGGGCTGCGGCGGAGGCGGCGCAGCGCGCACCGGCTCGGGGGCCACCTCGGCCACCGCCGCCGTGAAAGTCGTGACCGCTAGCGCGGCAGCCAGAATTGACGATACAACGCGCGTGGGAGTCTCCTGGTGGGAACAATGTTCCGTTAATATAAAGACATCTCACCCTTTTTTCAGGACACAAGCAAATGACACCACAGGGTAGAGCTCGGATGTTACGTCGCGTCGTCGCTTTTGTGGTTGCCGTCGGGGTGATGGTGGTCTTGGGTTCGGCCGCCCATTCTTACTTCGTACAACGGGCATGGTCCAACGCCGCGGGGCAGGCCGACGGAACGGGCCCCGTCTCCATCCCATTCGCCGAACGCTTCTCTTGGGCCGTGCACGATCTTGGCGGCATGATCCAGCCTTACGCGGCGCTTACCGCGATCGCTCTGCTCATCGCATTCTTGGCTGCAGGCGTGTTGGCGCGATTCACCGGGCGGCGTGTGATCGTCTTCGGCCTTGCAGGCGCGCTTGCGCTGTTCACACTGTTCACCGTGTTGAGGACGGTCTTAGGATCGGTCGGCATTTTCGGCGCACGCGGCGCGATGGGGCTCGCAGCACAAATGGCGGCCGGTTTGCTTGCCGGCGTGCTGTTCGCGCGGCTCACGACACACAGCCGGCCGAAACTCTGATTTGAACCTACGCTCGCATCGGCGGGATACTGCCGCGCGGCGTTACGAAAGACGTGCTCTTTGTTCGCGCGCAGTCCTCATCATCAGATTTTCTGGAAGCCATAGCGCCGCACTTTCGACAGCAAATCGCGATTGCCGGGCAGCGAGGTCGTGAGCGTCTTGGCGTACTGCGCCGTCTCGTTCATCTTTTCTCGGGCCAGGTTTCGGTCGTGGTCGTTCAACAGCCAAGATGCAGGGTGAGTTTTAAATCCCATCCCGTAGAGGATGTATTGGTAGCTCGCCGCCGAGAACACTTCTTCTCGGTGCGGGAAGTCTTCATGCCACGGACAATGGTCCCGCCAGAATTCCAGATATTCGCGCAGACTTTCAGGAATTGATTCGGGCGCTCGATTGTCGATCCAGAATCGAGAGTCGGTCCTTTGACTCAGCGCGTAGTGCAGCTTGAGGAAATCGACAATGCGCTCCCAGCGATAGCGATAGGTGTCGTTGAACAATCGCGCAGCTTCCCGCATGCCGCCGCGGCAACTCGGCAGCAAGTTTGCAATCGACTTCGCCGACAGCTCGATCATGACAATCGCCGATGCCTCGAGAGGCTCCAGGAAACCGGCGGAAAGCCCCACCGCGACACAGTTACGAGTCCAGAACTCCTGGCGATAGCCCGAATTGATGTCAATTTTTCGATAGCTCAGGTCCCGGGGTTGATCGCCCCGCGCAGCGATGTAGTTCTTCAATTCCTCCAGCGCGCCCTCGTCCGACATGTGGCCGCTGGAGAATACATACCCGACACCGCGGCGGGTGGTAAGGCCGATGTCCCATACCCACCCCGAAGACTGCGCGGTGCTCACTGTGACCGAACCGATCGCGGCATCATCGGCAGGGTACGGAATCTGGACGGCCCATGCCTTGTCGATGAAGAGCACATCTTTCTTGGAATGAAACGGGACGCCATAGTGCTTGCCGATCAACAGCGAGGCAAAGCCGCTGCAATCGATAAACAGATCCGCCGCGAGCGTCTCGCCGGACTTGGTCACCAAGTGCGAAATGTCGCCGGTGTCCGTGGCTTCAACCCCAACGATCTCATCAAACAGGTGCTTGACCCCGAGCTTGTCGATACAGTGCTTGCGGAGAAAGGGCCCGAATTTGCCGGCGTCCAGGTGATAGGCATAATTCGCCAATCCCGTGAACTCAGGTGTCGTGATCTGCTTGGGCGCCAATGCCCGGCCGCAGACTCCGGTTTGAAAGCACATGCTCGCCGCGAAACTTTGGCCTCGCGGATCCTCCAGCCAGTACGGAGCAAGGTTACGTTCTTCGTAACCAACAGGTAGCGTGAATGGATGGTAGTAACAGTCCGCATCGCTGCCGTCCAGCCACTTCACGAATTGCGATCCTTGTTTGAAGGACGCATCGCACTCACGGAGGAAATCGGTCTCGCTGACGCCGATTTGTTTCAATGTGGCGCGAATGGTCGGCCAGGTGCCTTCGCCGACGCCAATCGGCGGCTGCTGCCGCGACTCGATGAGGGTGATTGAGATGCCATCGTCCCCTCGATGCGGATAACGCGACGCAAGCACGCCGGCGGTAATCCAACCCGCCGTGCCGCCGCCGACAATGAGGATTTTTCTAACCGGTCGCGGGTCAGCGTTAACCACGTCCGCTTCTCTTAGGCGCGCGCAGCCGTCACGCCTGAGAGCCGCCGGTTCTTGCGGGCGACCAGTGCGGATACATGTGCGATGGATGCCATCTGAAAATACATCCATTCGAGAAACTCGCGATCGCGCAACTCCGCCAACTGTGCCGCCGGCAATGCTTTGAGCGCCGCGGCCGCAATCCAATACAGACCCTGCAATTTCGTCTCGCTGCCGTCGACGAACTCAATATCGATCTGCACGGACTCGATCAAGTTGAGTTCCGCCAGCCGCCCGGTGAACGCGTAAGTCTCATTCGCTCCCGCAACCAGCGCCGACAGCATCGATGTAGTGTCTTGCAAGAATTTCGTCGGTTGGCCATCCTCCAGGAACAGGCGTTGACCCTCCGGTGATTGCACGGTCTGGCTGAGATCAAGCGCCACGTCGAGAGTGGGCTTGCCTGCGGATTCGTTGACGCCGCGGGTCATCAGTGAGAACGGCAGCCGCTGGATCTGCAGCGGCACGTAGGCAGCCTCCCACCGGTCCTCCGCGAAAAACAAGTTCTCCTGAGCCTGGAAACCCAGCAGGGCGGAGAGCTCGAATCGACCGGTTTCCGTATTCTTCGTGTAGAAGATCGGATAGTGCGCCAAGAGTCGCGGAAATTCTCGAGGGATCACACTCACCGCGTTGAGTTCCGCGTTCTCCCGCGTCGGCCGAGTGGCGGCAATGCGAACATCGCGGTGAATCTGATTATTGAGAACCACTCGATTGACCACTTTCGCCTCCTACGTCTGAAGATTATAGCGCTCATTCTTGCGTCTTCGTCAGCGCGCGACGCGGGAGCGAAGCCTTGGGTCGCGGTACAATGGGCGTCATTGCTTCACCGCGGGTACTCGAATATGCGTGTCGCACCAAAGAGAGCGGAGGAATGGGAAGATGTCGATGCGGCCCTTTTCAAGAACACCATAAGGACTCGTGACCGCCCGGCGGTATTGCGCGGCCTGGTGCGGGCTTGGCCGTCGACCAAGGCGGGTCTTGAATCGGCGCACTCGCTCACCGCCTATCTCAAGGCATTCGACAGCGGCCACGCCGCGCCCTTGTTCGAAGGACCCGCATCCATCAATGGGCGATTCTTCTACAACGATACGCTGGACGGATTCAACTTCGAGTCCAAACGCGCGTTGCTCGGCGATGTACTGGAGCGTCTTTGCCGGGAATTGAAGAATGAGTCCGCACCGGCGCTCTACTCCGGTTCCGTATCGCTGCCGATCTACTTTCCGGATTTTTCGAATGCCAACAATGTCCGCGGCCTTGTTACCGCGGAGTCGGTGCGCGAGTCGATCTGGATCGGAAATCGCACCTGCATTGCGGCGCATTTCGACCATATCGACAACCTCGCCTGTGTCGTGGGCGGGCGGCGCCGCTTCACCATGTTTCCGCCGGAGCAGATCGGAAATCTCTACGTCGGCCCGCTCGACTTGACGCCCGCGGGTCAGCCGATCACCCTGGTTGATGTTCGCAATCCGGACTTTGAACGCTTTCCTCGCTACAGCAAGGCGCTCAAGGTCGCCGAAGTGGCCGAACTCGGCCCGGGCGATGCGGTCTACATTCCTGCACTGTGGTGGCACAATGTCGAGGCGCTCGATAATTTCAATGTCCTGGTCAACTACTGGTGGCGCGACGTCCCGGAGTACTTCGATACACCGTCGAACGCGTTACTTCACTGTCTGTTGACGGTGAAAAGCCTGCCGCCGTCGCAGCGACACCGCTGGAAGGCCCTGTTCGACTACCTGATTTTCCAATCGCAAGGTCCGGCTCTTGAACATCTGCCGCCCGCCGCGCAGGGGCTCTTTGGTGAACTTACCGAAGCCAAGGCCGATCGGATTCGATCGATCCTGGTGAAGAACCTGAGCCGCAAGACTCCCTAGGCGCCGAAAGCCGAGACCGCCCCTTGGGAAGGAGGCGGCCTCGCAAACTCCGCGTTACAGCACCACCCGAAAGCCGACCTGGTAACGGGCGAAACCCTCGTTGGCGGCATAGAACTGGTTGGTGAATCGGCCATACTGACGTGACGAGGCTGAGGTCAGATTGATGCCGTCGAACAGAACGGAGAAGTGTTTCGTGATGTCGTAGCTCGCACTCATGTCGAGCTGGCCGTACGCCGCGGTATAGACCGGCTCGCCGTTCTGGTCGGTCTGGTTCAATCCGGCCAGGAACGCGCCGCGGTGGCTGTAGGCCACACGAGTCTGGAAGCCCCACCGCTCGAAGAATCCCACGACGTTGTATGAACGGCTCAAACCCGGCAGCGCGAACTGGGTATTGATGGTCTCGGAGTTGAAAGGGGCACCGCCGGTCGGAACCGACCAGTTGGCCTGCAAACCGAAACCCGTATCCCAGAACATGTGCTGCAACGAGATCTCGAATCCGTGGATGTCGGTCTTGTTGCCGTTGCTCGGTGTCGTGATATCCCAAATGACCAAGGGGTCGCCGGGCTGCCCGGTGAACGTGAGCTGCCCGGGATTGTCCGCCAGCATCTGCGCGAATATGCTCTGCGCGGATACGCCTTTGCCCGCCGCCGTAAGCTCAGCAATGGCCTTCTGGGCGATCGCACCCGCATTCGGGTCCGTGATGCCGAACAACGGCCCCGTCGTGGTGGTCGAGGTCAGGAAGTTCGTGACGTGCTTGGTGAACCAATTGGCCGCCACGTAGCTGCCCTTGGAGTAGTACCACTCCGCGCCGAAATCGATGTTGTTCGATTCGTAGGGCAAAAGGCCCGGGTTGCCCTCGGTGGCGGTGCGTGAGCCCGGCTTCGGGGTGGAGGTCACGGAGGTGGTACCGATCATTGAAAGAAGATCGGAGCGGGCAATGGTCTTGCTGTACGAGCCGCGCAGCACCACGCCCGGCACCACCTCCAAACTCAAATCGATGTTCGGCAGAAACTCGCGGTAGGAGCTCTTGACGTCGCTATAGGTGGCATTGGCCGCATACTGGGTGAAGAACTCCGTGGGATTGTTCCACGAGACCGACACCGGAACCTTCTGCAGACTCTGCGCGATGACCGTGCTCTTTTCATAGCGCATGCCGACCAAGGCCTTGAAAGGCATGCCGTCAAAGGTGGTGGCGAAATCCATCTGCACGAACGGCGCCGGCGTGTCTTCGCGGATATGGTCGTCGTTGTTCGGCGAGGTGTTCTGGGCAAACTTATAAGGTGGGAAGTTGCCGTCAGGCGTTCCATTGGCGTTCGGTCTGCCGCCCGCCTGTGTGGCAGCGATCGCGCTGGCCAGACTGAAGCTATAGAAATACGGGACCTGGATTCCGCAGCCACCGCCCGAGAACTGCCTGACGATGCTGCAACTCGACACCTTGGTAAAAGCACTCGCCGGAATCAAACCTTGATCTACGGGGTTGTAGTAGCCCCACGCGAAATTGCCGCTGTTGAAGGACTCGGCTTCCGTGGTAAATCGCTTCAAATCAATGCCGGCCTTGATGCTCTTCAAGCCGCTGTCCGAATCGCTGTTCTTCCACGTGGCATCGAGCAGCGCCTCCTCGACGGTGTTGCGGAAAGTGGTGTTATTGGCCTGGCCGAACAGGGGCTCGATGGTGTTGGTACCGAGATTGCTCATGGTGTAGGGCGGCGCATAGATCCAGGAGGTCGTCGGAATCTGGTTGGCCGCCGCGGCAATGCCGGCACACGGGCTGCCCGCGCCAAACGAAGGACCCATGGTAAAGCACTTAAAGAGCGAAGCTTGCGGGATCTGCCCGACGATGCCGAAGTTGTTCGTGCCCAAGGCTCCGCCACCGGAATCGGCGGTGGAGTGATGCGCGTCGAGCTCGACTACGATGTTGTCCGATGCCTGCCATTTTAAGTTAATCCCGGCAGACCCGTTCTGGTTCATGATTTCGTCGTTGCTGGCGAAGTACGAGTCGTCGCTGCCCGTGTCGATGAGGTTGGTCACGGTGCCATGCGGATCGATGATGGCGCTGATTGGGTTCGGACCATAGTCGAACCAGGCACCAAAGGTGTGCGTCTGATTCCTGTCCTTGTAAAAGGTATAGGTGTAGTCCGCGGTGGCGACCAGCGAATCGATCGGCTTGAACTGCAGCACGGCCTGGCCGTTGATGCGTTCGCGCTGGTGATCGAGCACGCCCCAGCCCTCATTGCGCGGCGCCCAGTTGTTGCCGTCGGGGTTCGTGTTGGAGCTGGTCACGCGCGGATCGCCCGGAGCGAACTGGTTTTGCAGCCAGCCGTTGATATTCGCGCTCTGCTCCTGGCTGTTGCGCTTGGAGTAGGAGCCGTTGATCAGGAAACCCACCCGATCGTCGAAGAAGGTATCGCTGAACAAGCCGGAGAAATCCGGCGTGATCTTGCTGCCAACTTTGGTCGACCTGTCGTAGTCGGCCTTGGCCGAAAACTGCGCCCGCATCCCATTGAAATCGAACGGTCGTGCGGTGGTGATATTGATCGTTGAACCGATGCCCCCGCTCGCGATGTCGGCGCGGCCGGTCTTGTACACCTCGATGCCCGAAATGCCGTCGGCCGAGAGATTTTCGAAATCGAAGGATCGGGACGCATTTCCTGTGTTCGGCCCGATGTTGGCCGGCATGGAGCGGCCGTTCAAGGTCACCATGTTGAATTCCGGGCCGAAGCCGCGCACCGTCACGCGCGAACCCTCGCCGTTCACACGGTCGATGGTCACGCCGGGAATGCGCTGGATGGATTCGGCGAGGTTGGTGTCGGGGAACTTACCGATGTCCTCGGCCGTAATGGCGTCGACAATCCCGCTCGAATCGCGCTTGATGGTCTCGTTGGTCACGAGAGATTGACGCAATCCGGTGACGACGATCTCGTCGAGACCTTCCGCGGGACCCGCGATGGTGGAGTCTGCCGCCGCCGCGCCTGAGCAGTACATCGCTATCAATACGGCCAGAGGCTTCATCGGAAATTTCGGTAGCGGATGTTGCGCCTTCGTCGAGGCGCGCGAACGGCTGGACTTCTTCAAGGTACTCTCCCCTCCCGTTTGCCGGGACCACGTTTATTCTGTGCCGACGTCGAGCGTCGATTCTATGCAAGCGGTTTCTGAAACCGGTTGCAAGAATTATTCTGCGACGGTAAATTGCAAATTGCAAGGGGGATAAATCCTTAAAACCATGGGCTAACGGGTTGCCGCAGCGTCCATCCTTGACGGCAGCGGCTCCGCGCAAGCAGCATTCCTGCAACCGGTTGCAGATATACCACCGGAAGGCGCGTCTGTGGTTTTGGGGGGGAGCGGGACATGAGTCGCACAATTCGGGCCAATGCCTATATCGTCAGCGAGACCGCAGTCGCCGCGGGCCGGCGTGCCCGGACGCTGGTGTGCCCATGACGCGCGACGAATTCAGGATGATTCGTATCGCCTCGACGGTGGCGCTGGGCGGCTTCCTGGTCGGATTCGATGCGGCCGTCATTTCCGGTGCCGTACCCTTTGTTCGCGACTATTTCGATCTCGGCGGCTCGGCCGGCAGCCTCAAACTCGGCTGGGCGGTGAGTTCCCTCGGTTGGGGCGCGATGGCCGGAAACCTTGCGGCCGGAAACTTAAGCGACCGATTTGGGCGCCGAAGCGTGCTGCTGCTGACGGCGGTGCTATTTCTCGCCTCTGCCTTGACGGCGGCGTCATCCACTCGCTTTCCAGTGTTCGTCGCGGCGCGAATCTGCGGCGGTCTCGCAGTCGGTGCGGCAATTCTCATCGGCCCCGTGTACATCGCTGAGATTGCGCCGGCCCGTAGCCGCGGAAGTCTGGTCTCTCTCAATCAGTTGATGATCGTCATCGGCATATCAATGTCGTTTTTCTCCAATTATTTTCTCCTGTCGTTGGGCGCCAACAGCTGGCGATGGATGCTGGGCGTCCAGGCCGTGCCTGCGACCCTCTTCTTCGTGTTGCTGACATTGGTGCCCGAGAGCCCGCGGTGGCTCTTAAGCAAAGGCCGCGAAGCAGGCGCGCGCGCCGCGCTTGCCGCAATTCACGGCCTAGGTGCTGCTTCTCGTGAACTTGAAGTCATCCAGACGAATCTTGCCAAGAAATCGCGGCATTTCGGCGTCCGGGAACTGCTTACCGGCCGGCTCAAGCGGGTCATGATCTTCGGTCTTGGCATCGCGTTCTTCCAGCAGGCCACCGGCATCAATGCAATCTTCTACTACCTACCTACCATCTTCGCTCAGTCCGGCGGCGAGCTCTCGACGTCCTTCGCGCAGTCGGTGCTCGTGGGACTTGTCAATGTGGGTATGACGTTTGTCGCTATCTGGCTGATCGATCGCTTAGGTCGAAAGCCGCTCTTGGCCATCGGGCTCGTGGGCGCAACTTTGTCGCTTCTGACCATCAGCTGGGCGTTTTACGCGGCGCATGCGTCGCTCGGCGCTGCCTCGCCGGTCAGCCACGAAAACGTGGTGTTGATCGCCATCATCACCTACGTCGCTTCCTTCGCGATTTCGTTGGGCCCCGTGATGTGGGTGATGCTGTCCGAGATCTTTCCGAACGACGAGCGGGCCGCCGCGATTTCCGTGGTCGGATTTTGGAACTCCCTGGTCAGCGCCAGCGTCACACTGCTCTTCCCCACGGAGCTTGCCGCTTGGGGTCCGGCGGGAACGTTTCTTGGCTACGGATTGCTCGCCGCCGCCGGCCTTCTATTCATCGTGATGCTGGCGCCAGAGACCAAGGGTAAGACGCTGGAGGAATTGGAAGGGATTCTCACAGGGCCGAAACAAGCACTCAGCTCCTGAATGCGCGCGAGCGGGCATATCAATGAATACGATTGGGCAATCAGACGGCGGACGGTGAGATGAAATCAAAACTTCCTGCGGTACCGACTCCCGGCAAGAGCGGCCCTCGGCCGCGTCAGTCGACCACCTTAAGAATGGTGGCCCGCGAGGCCGGCGTCTCGGCAAGCACCGTGTCGCGGATCATCAATGGCACCGTGAATGTGAGCGACGGCCTTAAACATGCCGTTGAGGCGGCGATCATCAAGTTCGATTTTCGCCCGAACGCTGCGGCGCGCGGACTGGCCCTCGGCAAGACATCGACTATCGGTGTGGTGGCACAGGCCATCGACAGCCCTTTCTATGGTGAGGGGCTGCGCGGAATCGAGGCCTGCCTGCGCCAGCGTGGATATGCGCCCCTGTTCATGAGCGGCAATTGGCACGAAGAGGACGAAGAACGATGCATGCGGGAATTCATTGCGCGGGGCGTCGACGGAATCATCGTCTTCGCCGGGCGCCTCAGCAATGCCAAGCTGAAGAGTTACGCCAAGGAAGTGTCGATCGTGGTCACGGGCCGCCGTCTGCGGGCGCCGGGGCTGTTCAGCTTGCAGATCGACGATCGGCATGGCGCGATGCTCGCCGTGCGCCATCTCATTGAGGTTGGGCACCGCAAGATCGCCTTCATCACCGGGTCCGAGAATCACCCGGACGCGATCGAAAGGTTCGAGGGATACAAGAAGGCACTCGAAGACGCCGCCATTGATTTCGATCCGAAGCTGGTGGCGGTCGGCGATTGGCATGAGGAAGGCGGCCTGCGGGCAACGAGTGAATTGCTTGGCTCGAGCGGTAAATTCACCGCGCTTTTTTGCGTGAACGACCAAACGGCCTATGGCGCCTGCCTCGCGCTTTACCGCAAAGGGCTCTCGGTGCCCGGCGATGTCTCGGTGATCGGATTCGACGACTTGCCGTCTTCTGCATACCGGCTGCCGCCGCTAACCAGCGTACGCCAATCGATCGGTGAACTCGGCGATCGATCCGCGCAGGCAATTCTTCAGCTCATTGAAGGACGTCGACCGCGCTTCGATCCTCCCCCCGTCGAACTCGTGATCCGCGAGTCAACGGCTCGCAGGGGCAAGCCTTGATACTCTCCAAAAAACAAAAAGACAGCGAAAAATGAACTACGTTAAGTCTCTCGATGAGCTTTCCAGACGCTTCCCAGCGGCTTTCGTTTGGGGAGTTGCCAGCAGTGCCTTCCAGATCGAAGGTGCCTCGACCGCCGACGGCAAGGGCGCGTCCATCTGGGATGATTTCTGCCGTCTTCCCGGTGTCATCGCAGATGGCTCGGATGGAAAGATCGCCTGCGATCATTACAACCGGCTCGAGTCGGACCTCGACTTGATCGCGCGGCTCGGCGTCGGCGCCTATCGCTTCTCAATCTCATGGCCGCGAATTCAGCCGACGGGGTCCGGAAAGGTGGTCGGACCCGGTATGGATTTCTACAGCCGCCTGGTTGACGGATTGCTCGAGCGCGACATTGAACCCTTCGCCACTCTCTACCACTGGGACCTGCCGGCTGCGCTGCAGCGCGAGCATAACGGGTGGGCCGACCGGAACACGGCCTACCGATTTGCGGAATATGCCGCGCTGGTCGCGGAGCGACTCGGCGATCGCGTGCGTTCGTTCGCGACACACAACGAACCGTGGGTGACGGCGACGATCGGCCACGAATTGGGGCATTTTGCACCGGGAGTCAAAGATCGGGCGGTGGCGATGCAGGTATCGCATCACTGTCTGTTGAGCCACGGACTGGCCATGAAGGCGATGCGCAGCTCGCGCAGCAATCTGGAGGTCGGCATCGTCCTCAATCTCTCCCCCGTCTATTCGGCGAGCGATTCACCGGCCGACAGGATTCTCGCGTCGCGCGAAGACGGCCTGCTGGTTCGCTGGTACATGGATGCGTTGTTGCGCGGAGAATATCCGGCGGACATTCTGGAATATCTCGCGGCAGATGCGCCCCGCGCTCAAGTCGCGGACGCGCAATTGATTGCTCAACGCATCGACTTTCTCGGCGTGAATTACTACAACCCGATCGTATCCATCGCGGAGCGCCCATTTTCTCCGGCCCGCGAAGGCGCGACGGTTACGGATATGGGGTGGGAAGTGGCGCCGGCGACCTTTACCGACTTGCTGATGCGTCTGGATCGCGACTACGAACTTCCGCCTCTGTTCATCACCGAAAACGGTGCTGCCTATCCGGACCTGGTCATTGACGGTGGCGTTCAGGACGAAGACCGGCGCGCCTATATTGAATCTCACATCCGCGCCATCGGGGACGCCATCCATCAGGGGGTCGATGTGCGCGGCTACTTTGTGTGGTCCTTGCTCGACAACTTCGAGTGGGCGGCGGGTTACACCAAACGCTTTGGGATTTACTACGTCGACTATCAGACGCAGGCACGAATTTTGAAGCAAAGCGGTTTTTGGTACAAAGATTTGGCCGCGGCGTTCAATCGAACGCGTGATTTCATCACGGAACGAACGTGAATGCGCATTCGCAGGCTGTAAGTCGGGCCATCGTCGTAGTCGCTCTCGGAACCTGCCTGTCGCAGCACGCGATACCGCAATCGGCTCGGCCGTGGATGAACGCGTCGCTCTCACCTGACGCGCGCGCTGACATGGTCATGCAGCAACTGACGCTCGATGAAAAACTTCAGTTGGTGCACGGTATCGGTTGGGGGCCCTTGAAGCCGGGCCGCCCTGTTCCGCCCGACAACAATGGCGGCGCTGGAGAGGTCCTTGGTATTCCGCGTCTCGGTATACCGTCTCTGCAGCAGGCGGACTCGGCGGTTGGCATTCGAATGGCGGCCCAACAAAGCCGTTATGCGACGTTGTTGCCGTCAGTGCTCGCGGCCGCCTCTTCGTGGGATACAACGGCCGCACATTTATATGGAGACGTCATCGGACGTGAGCTCCGTGCGCAAGGGTTCAATCAGTCGATTGGCGGCGGCGTAAATCTCGCGCGCGATCCGCGAAATGGCCGGCTATTCGAATATGCAGGCGAAGATCCACTGCTCGCCGGCGTCATGGTTGGCCACGTCATTCGCGGCGTCCAAGACAACCAAGTCATGGGCGACATCAAGCACTACGCATTCAATGATCAGGAGACCGGCCGCACGGTCGTCGATGTGCGGATCTCAAAAAAGGGCGCCCGTGAGAGTGATCTTTTGGCCTTCGAACTTGGGATCCGCATAGGACAACCCTCCTCCGTCATGTGCAGCTATAACAAAGCGATGGGAGATTGGGCGTGTGAGAACGATTGGCTGTTGAACCACGTGTTAAAAGGCGCCTGGCATTTCCCTGGCTTCGTCGTTTCCGATTGGGACGGCACGCACTCCACCGACAAGGCGGCGATGGCAGGTCTCGACATGCAAATGCCGGGCGATGAGTACTTCGGTGAAGCACTCAAGCAAGCGGTCACTTCTGGGCGAGTTCCCTTGCGACGACTCGATGACATGGTGCACCGCCTGCTGCGCTCAATGTTCAGCGCCGGCGTCGTCGACCGCCCGCCGACTCCGCGCAGCGTGATCGACCCTTTTCGAGGTCTTGAGGATGCGCAGCATATTGCTGAAGAAAGCATCGTTCTATTGAAGAATGACGGCACGCTTCCCTTAAATCTTGCCACTGTGCGTTCTATTGCAGTGATCGGTGCACACGCCGACGTCGGTGTACTGTCTGGGGGAGGTTCGGCGCAGGTCGATGCACCCGGCGGAAATGCGATCAGTCCCGCGACCCCCACCAAATGGGGCGAAGCGGTTTACTTTCCTTCACCGCCATTGCGATACATTCGCGAACATGCGCGGGGCGCAACCGTGCAATTTGATGCGGGTACCAATGCTGCGTCGGCCGCATCGCTCGCGAAGTCCACGGATGTCGCTGTTGTGTTTGCCGATCAATACATGAGCGAGGGAGGCGATTCCCCAACCATGTCTCTGCCGGGCAAACAGAATGAACTCATTTCCGCTGTGGCGGCCGCCAATTCGCACACCGTCGTCGTGCTGATCACGGGGAATCCGGTGACGATGCCGTGGATCGATCATGTCGCCGGCGTGATGGAAGCTTGGTATCCCGGCATTGGTGGGGGACAGGCAATCGCGAATCTCATTTTTGGAAGTGTCGTTCCCACCGGGAAGCTGCCTATTACCTTTGCTAAATCGGAGCAAGACCTGCCTCACGAGCACATTTTCGGCGTAACGCGTCACGGCACTGATGCAGATTCGCCCGGGTATTGGGCTGCGGATGATCAAAAGTGGCAAGGCCTGGTGGCTGATTACAATGAAGGGGCGCGCTTCGGATATAAATGGTTCGACGCCGAAGGCAAGCAGCCGCTCTTTCCCTTCGGCTACGGCCTCTCTTACACCAAATACAAGTACGGTGGTTTGCACGTCGATCCCGTCGCGAAGACCGTGACATTTACAATAGAAAATGCCGGTGCATTGAGCGGGACCGAAATTGCGGAAATATATGTCGGACTGCCCAAGGCCAGCGGCGAGCATTTCCGCCGGCTCGCTGCGTGGCAACGCGTTGAATTGGATGCCGGGCAACACAAGGTTGTCACGGTTTCGCTCGAGTCCTTGGCGATCGCAACCTTCGATGAGAAAAGGGATGTATGGGCCTGGGCCTCCGGCAAGTACACGGTATTCGTTGGAGGATCATCTCGCGATTTACCACTGCAGACGGAAGTCGCGCTGTACTAAAAACGCATTGACCTTTTGCTGCCACAATTGCGCGGCAAATTGCCAGGATTGATCACAAGATCCACGCGTGCCCGCTGGTAGATTCTCCCGAGAAAGTGAGCTTTGCTAAATCGAGAACCTGGGAGCGGCTGTGGGCAACTCGCGTTGGGCGGCAGCGATTGGACGTGCAATCGCGCAACTATGGATGGCTTGGGCTCAGTTTGCGCAGTCCGTCTTCGGCACTTGGGCATGGGAATCACCTCGTTGGTTGCGTGGGATACCAACCGTTGGCCCCAAGCTCAGCCGAAGGGGATCGAGCCTGGTGCGCCATCATCCCCGCCGTACCGCTGCGGTCGTCTTGGGGACACTGGCCCTCGCGTTTGGCTGCCATGTGGCTTGGCGCTGGTATCATTTGCTGCCGAAACCACAGTTCGCCAGCTTTTCCGTTTCCGCCCCCGCACGTACGCGCATCGAGGAGGAGAACGCGAAACCTGATCCGCTGACCGTGCGGTTCGACCGTTCGGTAGCTACGCTGGCATTGGCCGGCAAGCTGTTGCCCACCGGCGTGACTATTCAACCGGAAATCCTGGGTACGTGGCGCTGGTGGAATGATCGTGTCCTGGAGTTTCGCCCCAAGGATGACTGGCCGATAGGTCAGGCTTATACCGCTGCGCTCGACAAGGCCATTCTCGCCCCGCAAATTCGCATTAAAGAGTACGGCTTCAAATTCTCAACGGCGAGTTTCTCGGCCCGTGTTACCTCCGCCCAGTTTTATCAGGATCCTGTCAATCCTGGATTGAAGATGGGGGTCTTCGACGTGCAATTTACGCATCCGGTCGATCCGGCCGAATTCGAACGCCGGGTCGAAGTTCGCGTTGCGGGTCAAAAGGAAGGCCTCTTGGGGGTGGGACGAGAAACAACTCCATTTACAGTCGTCTACGACAAGCTAAAACTGAACGCATCCATCCATTCGGCGAGTCTGGCAATACCGAAGGATCCGACGAGGCTGGAGGTTCGTATAAACGCGGGTGTGCGCGCCATCCGCGGCGGCAATCGCACCGACTCGGCGCTGATCGCCGACGCAGCCGTGCCGGGGCTCTATAGTTTGTCGGTTCTCGGCACCGAAGCGGTGGTCGTCAACAATGAACGCAATGAACCCGAGCAAGTATTATTGGTGAATCTATCGGCGGCCGCCGGCGAGCGCGACGTCGTTCAGGCAGTCAAGGCATGGATCCTGCCGAAGGTGCGCCCCGCGCACGATGTCGTCGCGGCAGCGGGTCGAGAGGATGCGCCATATCAGTGGTACAACGCGAAGGAAGTGACCGACGCGGTGCTCAAAGAGGCGGCCCCGCTCAACCTCGAACAGATACCCGCGGAGCGAGAGTACGTCGAGAGCCATACTTTCCGCTACCGCAGCGATGTCGGACGCTTCATGTTCGTGCAAATCGAGAAAAACCTGCGTTCGTTTGGCGGCTATTTATCGCCGCGCACCGAGCGCTTCATCGTGCGGGTACCGCGGTTTCCGCCGGAACTAAAAATCCTCTCCCAGGGCAGCCTGCTTGCATTGTCGGGGGATCGTAAGGTCGCGGCGCTGGTACGCGATCTGCCCGGTATTCGAATCGATGTCGCTCGTGTCTTGCCGGCTCAACTGCAACATCTGGTCTCGCAGTCCAGCGGGGATTTTGCCAATCCCAGTTTCTACGGCGGCTTCGGCCCTGACAACCTGACCGAACGCTTCGTGCGCAAGATACCGCTCGCCAATTTGGGTCGTGGGCAAGCGCATTACGAGACGATTGATCTCGGCGAATACTTAAGGAGCGAAGGTGCCGAAAAGCGTGGCATTTTTCTGCTGACGGTCCAAGGCTACGATCCGCGCATTGAAGCTGAGCAACAGAAGGCCGCCGCGGCTCGTCAGGGCGCGGCTCATCAGCCATCGGCAGGAACGCCGGTTGCTGACGAGGACACAGAAGCGACCGACCCCGACGACATACCTGCGTTTGCTCCCACCAGTCTCACCGACAAGCGCCTCGTACTTGTAACCGATTTGGGCATCGTGATGAAGAGATCCACCGACGGCACTCAAGACGTGTTCGTGCAATCGATCGTGAACGGGCTGCCAGTCCCCGGAGCCAGTGTCGAAATCGTCGCCATCAATGGTACGACGCTGATGACGCAGCTGACCGATACGCTTGGCCGAGCGCACTTTCTAAAGCTTGACGGCTTGACGCGGGAACGCGCACCGCTGCTGGTGCAGGTCAAGAAGGGAGCGGACCTGTCCTTCCTGCCGCTCAATCACAGCGACCGTAGCCTCGATATGTCTCGCTTCGACATCGGCGGCGTCCGCAGCGCCCGCAACGCGAATCAGCTGACGGCGTATCTCTTTTCCGATCGCGGCATATATCGGCCGGGCGACACGTTTCACATTGGCATGATCACCAAGACGGCGGACTGGGCCAAGGACCTGGCCGGAATTCCGTTGGAATCGGAAGTTCTCGATGCGCGCGGATTGACGGTAGCGCGCGAGCGATTCAAGTTGCCGACGAGCGGCTTCGCTGAATTGTCTTACACGACCGCCGACACGGCGCCCACCGGCACCTATACGGTCAATCTGTACATCGTCAAAGATAATCGGCCAGACGGTCAAATCGGCACAACGACGGTGCGGGTCCAGGAATTCGAGCCCGACCGGATGAAGATCATGGCGCACTTGAGCACGGAGAGCACCGAGGGGTGGGTGTCGCCAAAGGACCTCAAGGCGCTGGTTAACGTTCAAAATCTCTTCGGTACGCCAGCCGAGCATCGGCGCGTGGAAGCGACCTTGACACTGACGCCGGCATTCCCGGCGTTTCGCGCCCTGCCCGACTATCGATTCTATGATCCGCAGCGCGCCAAAGAGGGATACACCGATAAGCTTCGCGACGCCGACACCGATACGGAAGGCAATGCCGCGTTTGATCTGGGCCTGCAAAAGTACGCGAAAGCCACCTATCGAGTTCATTTACTGGCGCGTGCATTTGAGCCGGCGGCCGGACGTTCAGTGACAGCCGATGTTGCCACCTTGGTATCAGAGTTGCCGTTTCTCGTCGGCTTCAAAGCGGACGGGGACTTAGGCTTCCTGACGCGCGACAGCAAGCATCTCGTGTCCTGGATTGCGATCGATCCTCACGCGGAGAAGACGCCGGCTGCTGGGCTGACGCTTAGACGCGTCGAAACCAAATTCATATCCGTGCTGACCAGGCAAAACAACGGTACCTATCAATACGAATCGAAGAAAAAAGACATCACGCTGTCCGAGGAACCGTTCGCCATCCCTGCGCCTGGGCTTGATTTGGCGCTTGCCACCGATACGCCTGGCACCTATGCCTACCTGATCCGCGATGCCGCCAGGCTCGAGCTGAATCGAGTTGAATACACGGTGGTCGGCCAGGCAAACGTGGCACGCTCCCTGGACCGCAATGCCGAATTGCAGATTACCCTCAACAAAAAAGACTACGCACCCGGCGAGGAGATCGAGCTCAGCATCAAGGCTCCCTACACCGGGGCGGGACTGATTACGATCGAACGCGACCATGTATATGCGGCAGAATGGTTCAAGAGCACCACGACCGCGTCCGTGCAGAAGATCCGCCTGCCGGCCGACTTCGAAGGCAATGGCTACGTCAGCGTGCAGTTCATCCGCGATCCGTCGTCGGACGAGATTTTCACGAGCCCCTTGAGCTATGGCGTCGTACCGTTTGCAACGAACCTCTCGGCGCGCACTGATGCATTGATGCTGCAGGTCCCGCACTTGATCAAGCCCGGTGAGTCCTTGCATATCAAACTCGACAGCGCCCGCCCGACTCGCGCTGTCGTCTTTGCCGTCGACGAGGGCATTCTTCAGGTCGCCCACTATCAGACGCCAGACCCGTTGGGAGAGTTCTTCAAGAAGCGCGCACTGGAAGTCAAAACCTCGCAAATCCTGGATTTAACCTTGCCGGAATTCAAACGTATCCTTGCTGCCGCGGCGCCGGGCGGAGACGGAGAGGCAGCGCTGCGACGCAATCTCAACCCCTTCAAAAGAAAGCACGACAAGCCGGCGGTTTATTGGTCGGGAATTGTTGACGTGAATGCGAATCGAGAATTCACATGGACCGTGCCTGACAGCTTCAACGGCTCCTTGAAGGTTTTTGCCCTGGCCGTCAACGACTCATCGATTGGCGTTGCGCAGACCCAGACTCTGGTGCGCGGTGATTTCGTATTGACACCGAACATGCCGGTCGCGGTCGCGCCGGGCGACGAATTCGAAGTAAGCGTCGGTGTGGCAAACAGCGTTGCAGGATCGGGGGCCGATGCCAGCGTCGCCGTCGTTGCCGACCTGCCGCCGCAGCTTGAGCCCTTAGGGCCCCGTCAGCAAATGGTGAAGATTGGTGAGCGGCGTGAGGGAGTTGCGCTTTTCCGCTTCCGCGCCCGACCGCAACTCGGGGCCACCGCAGTGAAATTCACAGCGTCTTGGCAGGAACATGAATCCCATTTGGTGGCTGACCTCAGTGTGCGTCCCGCCTCGCCGTACGTCACGGAAATCATGGCGGGGTATTTCGCATCTGCGGTCGATGTACCGATCGAACGTCAGCTATATGCAAATTACCGCAAGCTTAGCGTCGGCGTCTCCTCCCTGCCGCTGGTGTTGGCCGACAGCGTCGCGGATTACCTGGATGACTACCCCCATCTGTGCACGGAACAGCTCGTCAGCCGCGGCTTCGCGGCATTGGTAGTCGCACACCGCCCTGAGCTGGCGCGTCGCGAGAGCCAAAAAACGCATCCGCCGGGAGCGGCGACGGCGGCACTCCTGGCGGTGCTGCGCGGTCGGCAAAACGCCGAGGGCGCCTTCGGGTTGTGGGCGGCCTCGGTCGACGCCGACGAGTTCGCATCGGTTTATGCGCTGCATTGGCTCATCGATGCCCACGACCGCGGCGAGGCGATTCCGGGCGATTTGCTGCAAAAGGGATTGGTCTGGCTGCAGAGGTATGCAGCGAGTCCCGTGCCAGATGATGGGTCGGCGGGACTTCAGGGCTTGCGCAATCGTGCCTACGCAACCTACCTCTTGACTCGGCAAGGGATGGTGACGACGCCGCTCGTGGCGAGTTTGCGCGAAACCTTGGATTCGCGGTATGCAAAGGTCTGGAAAACCGATGTCACCGCCGCGTATCTGGCCAGCGTGCATCGACTGCAACACCAGGATCGCGAAGCCGCCACGTTGATTGAAGGATTGGCGACGCAAATCGGGACGCCGAGCAACCAGCGTTTTTCGTTCTACTATGATGACACGGTGCGCGATGCTGAAGTTCTATACCTCCTGTCGCGCCATTTTCCCGATCGCGCACGTGCGCTCAAGCCGCAGTCCCTGCAAGCCTTGGTTGCACCCCTTGGTCGAGGACAATACAACACGTTGTCCTCGGCGTGGCTTGTGCTGGCCTTCGACGCCTATGCGACCGGTGCGCCTCTCAACGGGCTGGACAAATTCTCGGGATCGGAAGTTGCGGCGGGCGGCAAGCGAACGGCGCTGGACCTCAAGGGTCAGCTGATACTGCGTGGTCCATATGACAGTGACGGCAAACAACTGCACTTGGTCAACGACACCGGGCTCACCGGATATTTCGCGATAACCAACTCGGGTTATGACCTCAGTCCACCGACCGGCGAACTTCGTCAGGGAATCGAGATTCTGCGCGAGTATCTGGATGCGCAGGGACAGCCAACCACGAACGTCCGCAGCGGCGAGGAAATCACGGTCCGTCTGCGCATGCGCGCGATCGCCTCGGACCACATCGGGAATGTGGCGGTGACCGATCTGTTACCGGGCGGCTTCGAGCCGGTGTTGCAATCGAGTCCGGCAACGCTTGGCCGCGAGGACGCAGATGCCTCCACACCCTCCGCGGGGTCATCATTCGATCGCTTGGGAAGGAGCAGCACTTGGCATCCGGAATTTGCGGACGTGCGCGAGGATCGCGTCGTACTCTATGGCACTCTTTCGAAGAATCTGGCGGAGTATCAATATCGAATACGCGCGACCAATGCGGGATCCTTCCTCGTGCCGCCGACTTACGCCGAGTCGATGTACGACCGCACGCTGCGCGCCCGGGCCCATGCGAGTCGCATAACCGTCCAGCGGCCGCAGCAGCCCTGAATCGACCGACTCGATGCAGGCGCAAACCATCCGAAAGATCGCTCGCGCTTCCTGGTACGGAGCGATCGGCGTGTTCGTGACCGCTTTATCGGCGGTGCTGCTCGCGCACCTTTGGCCCAAGGTGCCACTTCGCGCCCTGGCACCCGGATCAACCGCAATCAGTACGGAGGCCGGTGAACTGTTGCGTCTGACGCTGGCCGCCGACGGTCAGTACCGTCTGTGGGTCAGGCTCGATGAGATGCCGAAGCGGATGCCCGCGGCCGTCGTCTTGTACGAGGACCACTGGTTCTATCAGCATCCGGGGGTCAATCCGATCGCCCTCGGCCGGGCGGCCCTGCACGACTGCTTCGGCGGCCGCCGCATGGGTGCATCAACCATCACGATGCAACTCGCGCGCCGCCTGTATCGATTGGATTCGCGTAGCGCACTCGGCAAGCTACAGCAGGCTGCGCTGGCGCTATGGCTCGAGATGCGCTACAGCAAGCATGACATCCTCGAGGCGTATCTAAATCTGGCGCCGTATGGACGCAATATTGAGGGTGTTGGGGCGGCGAGTCTGATCTATTTTTATTCGCCTGTCGCGCGACTGTCCGTACCTCAGGTGATGGCATTGGCGGTGATCCCGCAGAATCCGCGTGAGCGTCTCCCCAGGGCAAACGCGCCCGAGAGTGCCGCTCTGGATGCTGCGCGGCGCCGTCTGTGGGCGCGCTGGCTCGAGCACGAGCCCGCCGATGCACGGTTCTCCGGCGATATCGCGGCAACGGTGCCGTCTCGAACCCTTCAGCAGTTGCCGTTTCTCGCGCCGCACATGACCGACGCGCTCCTGCGCCAAGCCGAAGGCGATGTACGCACGACACTCGATCTCGCCCGCCAGCGTACTGTCGAACGCATTCTACATGGCTACGTCGTCGGCCAATCCGCGGTGGGTATTCGCAACGCCGGCGCATTGTTGTTGGAGTTGAACGGCGCTCGTGCTGTCGTTCGGGCGTATGTCGGCTCGGCCGATTACCGCGATCGGGAGATCGATGGGCAAGTCAATGCGGTGACAGCGAAGCGCTCTCCGGGATCGGCCCTGAAGCCGTTCGTCTACGCCTTGGCACTCGATCAAGGCCTTCTGCACCCGCGCACGATTCTCAAGGACGTGCCCACTGCATTTGGTCCGTTTAGCCCCGAGAATTTCGATGGCCGATTTGTCGGCCCGATTGCCGCGGAAGACGCCCTGATCCGCAGTCGCAACGTGCCGGCAGTGGCGGTTGCGAGTCAGTTGTCGCGTCCCAACCTCTATGACCTCTTAAAAAATGCAGGCGTATCGCGCATGCAGAGCGAACGGCACTACGGGCTGGCACTCGCCCTCGGGGGCGGCGAGGTGTCCATGGAGGAACTCGGGCGTCTGTACGCCATGCTGCTGAACGGCGGGAGGCCTCCTGAGGTCCAGGCGATTGCCGGCATCGCCTCCCATCCCTCAGAACAACTTCTGTCGGAGGAGTCGAGTTTCATCGTGCTCGACATGTTGAAGAAGAACCCGCGTCCAGATACCGGTAGTCCCGCATCTCCCTCTGTTGCGTGGAAGACCGGTACGTCCTGGGGCTTTCACGATGCGTGGTCGGTCGCAGTCTTCGGCCGCTATGTGTTGGTCGTTTGGATCGGCAATTTCAACAATACAGGCAATCCGGCCTTCATCGGAGTGCAGGCGGCCGCGCCGTTGTTGTTTCGCATCATCGACGCGCTGCGCAGCCAGGGCCAGAGTGCAGGCGAAATCGTGCGCACCCTGCCGGGGAACATCGCGCGCGTGGAGGTCTGTGCTGCGAGCGGCGATTTGCCCAATGCCGCCTGCCCGCAAACCGTCAGCACGTGGTACATCCCTGGAAAGTCTCCTATCCGCATCTCGAACTTGCACCGTATCGTGTATTTCGATGCTGCAGGTCACCGCGTTTGTGGTCCTGGTATCGGCGTCCTAGAAGAAGTCTACGAATTTTGGACTTCCGATATGCTCCAGCTGTTTCGCGAAGCAGGTATGCCGCGCCGCGTTGTGCCGCCTGCACCGGACTGCGCAGCAGGAGAGGATGTCGGCACCGATCATGAGGGTCCGCGAATCGTTTCACCGACGCGCGGTTTGATATACACGCTGCGTATGGGCCACCCGGAGCCGCTATCGCTGCGCGCCGATTCGACCGCAACCACGCAGGCGATTTACTGGTTTGCAGGTAACGCGTACTTGGGAAGAACACCATTCGGAGACGCCTTGGCATGGCTGCCGTCCCAACCGGGACGCTATCTTTTGCGCGCGATCGATGATCGAGGGACAGCCGATACGCGCGAACTGACGGTGGATCTCGTGCCCTAAATGGAAGGTCGGCCGGCTCGCGCCTGAGCATTTGTCGCTGGGCAATATTCGTCCCAGTTGAATCGAATTGGGGCCTGACGCCGTGTTATGCGTTGTGTGCGTGGATTCGCATAACTTTGCATAATCTTCAGATGGCCGTGACACATGTTTGCCATGTGCCCCCTTAAGATACTGTCATGTGCAAATGGCATGGCATGCGTTGGAAATTGTCGCCAAGCAATTGCACGCCGAGATGAGCAAATTGGATTCGGTGACGGCAGGCGAATCTGCGCGGTGCATTGGTCGGGATGTGGCCAGTCGAATTGCAGCGGCACGCTTTGTCGCGGCGCTTTATTTCGCAGTGCTTACGCTCCTGTTTCGGCTGCATCAAAGTATTTTCACCCAGGAGCAGATGATCGCGACGCTGATCGCGAAGCTGCTCGACTTTGCGATCAACAGCGTTTTTGCGCGTTTTCGTAAGGGCATACAGTGGAGTTACGGCTGGTCTACGACGCCGAGTGGCAAATTCATGCTAGACAAAATCTTTGAAGCGATTTTGTACAACACTTCTGGCGGATCAGTGACCGGTTGGCGCGGAGATTCTTATCTGAGAGTGGGTGATCATTATCCGCTCATATTGAGATATTCGGGTGACCCAGGGAAAGACGTCCGTGTTTTGGACGGCTACGCCGCGAGCGGCCCCGGCACTGGAGAAGTGATCATCCAGCAGCGGAGTGGCGGAGTTGTCATGCATCCGGCGCCAGGTGCCTACGCAATTGCACGTTGGACCGCTCCGGCAGCGGGCACTTATTTTATCAGCGCAACATTCTATGACGCGTGCGGCCACGCGACTACCGATGTGCACGTGGCCCACAATGGTGTTCTGCTGTTTAGCGGTAAAATTAACGGTGCCGGGTCGACGCAGGTTTGGAATTCGGCCAACACCGGCATCAAGCTCGCGGCGGGCGATAAGATTGATGCGATCGTGGGCAATGGCGGCAACGGTCACACAGGGGATACGACGGGCGTTGACCTAGTGATTCGGAACACTAATTTCGCGCATTAGCTGAACGGCTTGATCCGACGTCGGGAATTTACGAACAACGAGCCTACAAACCACCACAATGACTATTGAAGTTTCGAAAGACGAGTAACATTGGCGTGAGTTTTCGCCTGGTCATAAGAGGCGTCCGCTCCTTCCTTGCACGACTTTTGCGCCTCCCCAGTTAGGGCAGAACATTGTTGGATTGCGACGTTATGATCACCATCTGCCTGCGCTACAGCCACATCATATGCGGCTCTGGCGCTCGCATCGTTGAGATCCTTGGACGAGCCGTCAACGTTTGCGGCAGCACTGTCGACATTCTTCGCCGCATCCCTCCGGGTATCCGTCACTTCGGTGGAGGCTTGCTGCCGCGCCGCAGCCACATCGGTGGCGACTGCCGCCGGGGACTTCGCACTGTTGCAACCACACGCCAATGCCGTGGTTAATATTCCAATCATCGGCAATAAAAGCTTCTGCACATAAATCTCCTGATTAGACAAATACCGCTTTTCATGCTCAAGCCCCAATCGGCGTATACGTCGAAGTTTTGCTAAGCGGTAAAGCTCGGTGGATGCGCGACTGCGGCAATTGGGAGCCAAAAAAGGAGTATCACGCGTGCAGCCTAACGCACGCGTAGGACAACTCCATCAGCTACGGTAGGCAATTGGCGCTGAAATGGAGTCTAGCGCATGACCAGCGAATCGTTGGGGCGCGCTCAGTCTACGGCTCAAAGTTGTCGCCGAAGGGGTCGAGACCGCGGCACGTTCGAGCAGCTGCGCGAATTCGGATGCGACCAGTTTCAAGGGTTTTACCATAGCCAGGCGGTGCTTCCCGGGAAAATCAAACAATTCCTGCCGCCCACCGGAGGGGCCCAGCTTTTGGAGCTACGGATCGGGTTCCCGCTGAACCGTGTTGGGTAACGCACAGACAAGGCGTCGCGTGCTCGTGTATCCTGCGGCATCATCAGAACAATGCGCCTGCACCATCATCCGCCGTTGATCTTACATGACCGCTAACCTAGTCACGCCTACTGATGAAACGCTAGCGGACTTCATCCTGAGAAACTTAGAGCCAATTCTGCGGGATTGGGAGCTATTCGCCCGCTCGCTATTCCCTCAGGACGATCCGAGCAAGACCACGCTTCGGGACCACGCGAAGGATATGCTCCTGGCCGTGGTCGCGGACATGCGTGAACCGCAAACTCCGACGGAGCAAGAAGACAAGTCCAAAGGTCTTACGCCCAACAATTCGCCGTCCCTAAAGAGCGCAGGTGAGAAGCACGCCATACAGAGGGCCAAAGAGCAATTCGACTGGGAACCGTTGATAGGTGAATTCCGCGCCATACGCGCAAGCGTCCTGCGCCGATGGTCTAAAGCTTGTCCCACAGGGGGTGGCAGAATTGAAGAAATAACCCGCTTCAACGAGGCCATCGACGAGGCGTTGGCTTCTTCGGTCCGCTGCTATGCAGGACAACTCGAAGAGGCGCGCAACGTCATCATAGGCGTGTTGGCGCACGATCTGCGCAGTCCCTTGCACGCGGCAAAGCTCAGCGCCTCATATATCCTACAAAATAGCTCAGCGGATGCGAAATGCACCACGGCAGCTGTTCGAGTACTCCGAAGCATTACAAACATGGGGGTATTGATAGCGGACTTGCTCGATTATGCGCGCGTACGGCTCTCGCACGGAATCCCGATTACGGTAGAAGCGTGCAACTTGAAAGCTCTATGCGCCGATACCGTAGATGAGGTGGAATCCGCCCACCCGGGCCGCACCATAAAAAAGACATTCTCCGGTGACTTGAACGGGAAGTGGGATCCTGCCAGAATCGGCCAGCTTCTCACCAATCTCCTCAACAACGCGTTGATCCATGGCAATCCCCATAGCGCGGTCTCGCTTGAGACGATGGGAGCCACGGAGGCGGTTTCGATCGAAGTCCACAACGAGGGACCGCCCATTCCCCCAGCGTCACGCGCGGCGCTTTTCGAGCCGCTGTATCAGATACCAAGTGAACTCTCGGAACAAACGCGAGCGGGCTCGTCAGGACTTCGACTCGGTCTGTACATCACTCGCCAGATCGCAATTGCGCACGGAGGGGACATCAGCGTGACATCTTCCCCTGAATCGGGAACTCGATTTAAAGTCG
>JALYIH010000086.1 GCA_030775865.1 Pseudomonadota bacterium
GGCCACAACGGTCTGCGAGACGCCATCGCGCACATCGGCGAGACCTTTTGGCGGCTGCGCTTGGGTATAGGACATCCGGGCAACAAAGCCGAAGTGATCGACTATGTGCTGACGCGTGCGCCGCGCACCGAAGAGGAACTGATATTGGATGCGGTCGGCACCGCGGTGGATTGCATCCCGTTGCTGCTCGAACAAGGCGCGGAGCGCGCCATGACCCGTTTGCACAGCCGTGCAGGAAAAGTGTAATGCCCATTCGTTGCGGAATCGTTGGTTTACCGAATGTGGGCAAGTCCACGCTGTTCAACGCGCTGACGCGCGCGCAGATCGCGGCCGAAAATTATCCCTTTTGCACCATCGATCCCAATGTGGGCGTGGTGCCGGTGCCGGATCCGCGACTCGAGAAGTTGGCGGCCATTGTGCACCCTGAGAAGATTCTGCCGACCACCGTTGAGTTCGTGGATATCGCCGGCCTGGTCGCCGGTGCATCCAAGGGCGAGGGGTTGGGCAACAAGTTTCTCGCGCACATCCGCGAGGTCGACGCCATCGCGCATGTGGTGCGATGCTTCGAGAACGACGACATCATTCATGTGGCCGGCAAGATCGATCCCGCCAGCGACATCGAAGTCATCAATACCGAATTGGCATTGGCCGATCTCGACAGCGTCGAGCGCGCGCACCAGAAGGCGCTGAAGGCGGCAAAGACCGCGGATAAGGATGCCGTCAAATTGCGGGACCTGCTCGAGAAGGTACGCGCTCAACTGAACCAGGCGAAAGCGGTGCGCCTGTTGAAACTCGACGCGAATGATCATGCCTTGTTACGCGATCTGCATTTGCTGACCGATAAGCCCGTCATGTATGTGGCCAATGTGGATGAGGGCGGATTCACCAACAACCCACGCCTCGACCGGGTGCGGGAGATCGCGGCAGCGGAGGGCGCCATCGTGGTGCCTATCTGCGCGGCCATCGAAGCGGAGATCGCGCAGCTCGAAGAGGCTGATCGCGCAGAGTTCCTCGCGGAATTGAAACTGGAAGAACCGGGACTCAACCGCGTGATCCGCGGTGGGTATTCGCTGCTGGGGCTGCAGACTTATTTCACGGCAGGCGTGAAAGAGGTGCGCGCGTGGACGGTCCATGCGGGGGCGACCGCACCGCAGGCGGCGGGGGTCATTCACACGGATTTCGAACGCGGATTCATCCGGGCCGAAGTGATTGCCTATGATGACTTCATTCGCTTCAAAGGCGAGGCGGGCGCGAAGGAAGCGGGCAAGTTGCGCCTGGAAGGCAAGGAATACATCGTCAAGGAAGGGGATGTCATGCACTTTAGGTTTAACGTTTAACTGAACAAATTGGCGGCTTTTGCAGATTGACGCGAGTTTGCCCGTGGAGCCGTATATAGCTAGATGGACACTGCTCCGGCGCCCGATCGATTATGAGCCTCCGGAGCGACGCGATGAAACCTCGAGGCCCCCTAAGTCGTTGATTTCGTAAGAGTAGGGCGCAAACTCGGCTTGACAGCGAGGCCATAGCTCCACACAATCCGCCGCTCTTTGTGGTGAGGTAGCTCAGCTGGTTAGAGCGTGGCACTCATAATGCCGAGGTCGAGGGTTCGAGTCCCTCTCTCACCACCAACTAATCAACGGATTACCGTTTAATCCCTGGTTGCGTCTTGATGCTGCGGGGCGCGTGCGGGACGGCGGACGTTCGTCAATGAGTCGTCTGACCGGCCTGCCGTCGAACTTGAGCCAGGCGATGCGGGATCCAGTAGGCATGAATGGCTTCGACGGCCGGCGTTACTTTCGGCGACCAGAGCCGGTGCATCTTCTCTTCACCACCCGCCTCGCATTCCTCCCAGCCAGCGGGCGAACCAAAAAGCTCAATGGGCCTTAACAGATCCGGTCGTTCACGCTTCAAGGGCTTCCAGCCTTTTGTATCGAGACGCAATCCTTTCAAGAATCCCCGGCACCATTCATACGCTTTAGGTGGAATGGTTCCCAAAACTGGAATTGCAATTCCATTTTATGGAAATGACATCTACAATGGCGATAAATGCTTGTCATCGGAACCGACGTGGCGGAAGGCTATTTTGCCAAAAAGCGGGGCAGTAAGGGACTAAAGGCCGCCCGTGCGCAATTCGACGCGTGGCGAGCGATCGCGGAAAGCGCCAACTGGCGATCACCGCAGGATGTGAAGAAAGCCCATCCGAAGGCCAGCATTCTTAAAGAAGGCAGGGTCGTCTTTAACATCAAGGCCAACGACTATCGGTTGGTGGCAGTAGTTCAGTATCAGGCAGGCGTCTTGATGATTCGATTTTTCGGCTCACATCAAGAGTACGACCAGATCGACGCGGAGAGTATTTAATGAAGGCAACTTTGGTCATTGTTGAGAACGATAAGGATCATCAGCAAGCGAAGGCATTGCTCGAGAAGCTGATGAATTCGGCTGATCCATCGGATCAAGGGCGCTTGGTCGCGCAGGCGAGGCTTATCGAGGCGTACGAGCAAGGCCGATGGCCTCGTCGGATACCCTCGCTTCCGGAGATCTTGTCCTATCTCATGGATCAACACGGATTGACCCGCGCTGAGCTTGCGGAATTCCTCGGAACCCCGAGTCGTGTCAGCGAGGTGATGACCGGCAAGCGAGAGTTGAGCATGTCGATGGTTCGAAAGCTCCGAGATCGATTTCACATATCCGCAGACGTGCTTATTGGTCCGACTCGCCTTCGCAAGCATCTCGCTGCATAGGCAAAAGGAGATTGGCCCGTAAGATCGAGTCGGAGTCATGCCTGCGAGCTCCGTTAGTCGAAGCCGCTCACGTAGGGCATGGCAATTGCCCAGATCCGATCCATCGGCCCACATGCGGGGAGCGAACCGAGCTCATGTGCTCCGGCTCCCTGGGTGCGGCCGTGGTGGCGAACAATACGGTCCGCGACGCCTTGGCCTCGATCAGGACGAGTTCTTGCGCACTGGAAGGTACGATGAAATCGATCTCTAGGCCGCGCTGGATGTAAGTGCAACTGCGCTAATTCCATGTTGCATTGCAGTAGGTGGGTTCGGTCCCCTCTGCGTCAACGAGCGAAAGATATCAACGCGCCGCTTTCGCAGCTTCGCGTCGGCGATCGCCTTCCGCATCAAGTCCGCAATGACGGCGCTCTTGTTTTGTCCGCCGAAGGTTTTATCGAACTCAGCTTTGACGTCATCGGGGACGCTGAAATTGACCGTGGCCATATGGGAGGCCATTGTTGAAGATTTCAACAATGTCATCGTATAGGGATTCGGATGGCCATCAAACTCTGTATCTCCGGCGAAAACACGTTAATTCGTTTCATCATCGTAAGTGTCGGATTCTATTGATGTTAATGTGAGCATGTGGCTCATAATGCCGAGGTCGATCGAGCTACTGCGCAGTCCAACCGCCGTCGACCGGAATGGCCGTGCCCGTGATGTTGTGCGCGTCGGGGGCGCAAAGCCACACCGCCAAGCGCGCAATTTCCGCAGGAGAGGAGAGTCGGTGCGAGGGCTGTTTTTCAGCCAGCATCGCGTCGATTGCGGCTTCGGTGGACACGCCCAACTCTTCACGACGCTCAGCAATCTGGGGCGCCACGAGTGCGGTGTTCACCCAGCCGGGACAGATGCAATTGATGGTAACGCCACCGCTTTCTGCGCTGCCGATGTGCGCATATTCGAGGGCCGCGACTTTCGACAGGCCGACGAGTCCGAACTTGGCCGAGACATACGGCGCCTTGCTGACGGAGGCCACTAGACCATGCACGGAGGCGATGTTGATTACACGCCCGTAGTTGGCTTCGGCCATCCGCGGTAAGGCGTGCCGCATGGTGTGAAACGCCGCCGACAGATTGACCGCGAGAATATCGTTCCACACGTCGGTGGTGACATCCGCGATCGGCGCGGTGTGCTGAATACCGGCGTTGTTCACGAGGATATCGACGTGGCCCCACGCGAACACCTCTGCCATCAAGGCGTCGATATGATTGATGTCGCGCAAATCGCCGCCAAAGTAACGGCCGTGGGGGCTTCCGGCTGCCTGCAATTCCGCAATCAGCCGTAACGCTTCGTCCCGCTCGACGAGTCCATGGGCCGCAATGCGGGCGCCGGCCTTTGCGAAGGCGAGGGCTATGCTTTTTCCGATGCCGCGGTCTGCGCCGGTGATCAACACCGATTTGCCGCGCAGTTCCGTCGTCACGTCTGAATGCCCACGGCTCTAGCCTAAAACGCCGGCGCTCGGAGGCATGTCCAACCACAACGTGCGCAGTGCTCCATGAGGATCGCGCTCCACCCGGGTGTTGCGGTCGTACACCAGCGTCGAACGTTGCAATGTATCGAAGCGCGGCCACTGAGGAATCTGCGAGTTGTTCGGATCACCGGTCTTGGCGAAGGCCAGAAATGCCGACGCCAAGGCGTCGCACATGCGACGCGCATCGGTTGAGCCGCTGCCCAAAATGGCATCGCGCTCGTTGTGCATCGACGCGGCGACATCCATGGCATGCACGGCGCCGAACTTTCCATCGAACGCAGGGCAAGTCCATTCCCATAAATAGGTGTAGACAGCTGCGTGTTGACGCGCCGCCTTTGCCTCGGCCTGCGCATGGGCGAAACGCCGGAAACCGGCGTCGGTAATGATCTGCGCGTACAAGAGGTAAGGCGACTTGGTCGGGAAGTGCTCGCGGTAGGTCTTTTCCAACAAGGCCGCCTTGGCGCCATATCCCGTCGACAAGGTATCCTTGAGTTCCTGTTCAGTCATGGCAAATCGATCAAAGAACAGGCCGGCATCATCCAGCGTGGTGGAAATGATCAGCGGCACAGGGTCGGACAACGACGCGACCTGGGGTTCCAACGGATGCGCTGGAATATGGGTGCCGTCGACGATGGGAGCAAACGCATGCGCACCAATCGCTGTTTGCGCCGCGAGAACTTGAGTCCACGGCAAGTCTTTGATTCGATCGAGAGTCGCCGGCGTCAGGCCAAGCTGTCCGATGAAGGCCTGCGAAACGTGCGTCGCTGCCTCCCGGGGCATATGCGCCACGAGTGAGCCGCTCTGAATCGCTGCCCTGTGAAATAAATTCTGTGCCGCAGGCATCGCCAGCAGCGTACTCACCTTCCAGCCGCCGCCGGACTGTCCAAAGATCGTGACGCAGTCAGGATCGCCACCAAAGTTCTCGATGTTGTCTCGCACCCATTCGAGAGCCGCCACGAGATCCAACATGCCCGCGGCGCCGGCATCGGCCCAAGGGCCTTCAGGATCAAGGTCCTTAAGATTCAAATACCCAAAGCTCGACAAGCGGTGCGTCACCGTGACGACCACGACATCGCCCCATTGCGCGAGCCTGGTGCCGTCATACATCGGGTGATTGCCCGAGCAAATCGCGAAGCCGCCGCCGTGAATGCCAAATAGCACCGCGCGCTTATCCTGACGGCCGGTTCCGGGCGTCCAGATATTGAGATGCAGGCAGTCCTCGCCCATCCCGCCCAAGGCGACATTCAAATCAAATTGAATCAGTCGCGCGTAGTCGTGACCTACATCGTAGGGGACTTGCGGCGAGACGGCGGCGTAACCCAAGCAATCGCGCACGCCCATCCATGGCTTTGCAGGTTTTGGCCGCTGAAAGCGGTTCGCCCCTGCCGTCGACGCGCCGTAGGGGACGCCTTTGAACTGCCGGATCCCAGAACTGATAAGTCCTTGGACCCGGCCGCTCGCAGTCTCGACGCTGCAAAACTCCATGGGATCAATATTTGTAATTGATCGACAGGCCCACCGTTCGAGGTTGCGCCAGAAACACCTGGACCGGTGCGGCGGGGTTGTATTGGAGAGGTATTATGTTTGCCGAGACCTCGCCCGCCTTGTCGAACACATTGCGCACGTACAGGCCGTATTCCAAGTGATAGGGCGATTGCACCGAGAAATTCAAGTCCGTGATGTTGTATGAGCTCAACGTGTACTGCTGACTGATCTTCGTTCCAAAACCCGCATTGCGCTCGCCGATCCAACGGTCGGTGACATTGATCGATCCCAGGTAACCCCCGGGCAAGTCGACGTCATAAGAACCGATCAGCGCGAAGTTGAACCGCGGCGATAGCGGCAGGCGAACACCGGGCGTGGTCACATCGATCACTGCCGGAGTGGAGGTGAGACGCGCATTGGTGTACGCGGCCGAACCGCCGAGCGTCAGCGCCGAAAGGACGCGATAGTTGAATGCCATTTCGGCGCCGGTGACTCGCGCCGTGCCGGCATTCTCGAGCTGGTTGACGCCGCCGACATTGACCGTGACCTGAATGTCTTTCCACAAGATGTCGTAGATATCGAAGTTCAAGGTCGCGCGCTTGTCGAGGAAGGTCGCTTTTTCGCCGAGTTCATAGCTCCACAGCCGGTCAGGATCGTAGGTGGGATTGCCGAGTCCCGGCTTCAGCACGAAATTCGGTCCGCCGGGACGGAAGCCACTGGCCGCGCGCGCATACACCATCACATCGTCGGTGATGTGAAACTTAGGATTGATCAAGTAAGTCATCACGCTTTGATCCGAGGTCGCCACCGGCGGCGTCAAGGCCGTATACGAGCCGGTCGCGAGCAAGCCGCTCACCGTTTCTTCGTAGGCCTGCTTTTGACGGCTATAGCGCACGCCTAGTCCTAATTCCAGTTGCTTGGTGAAAAAGATCGTGCCGTCCGCATAGGCCGCGTACTCGCGATACGTGCTGGGCAAGAAACTCGTGAAGGGCGAGATTCCTAAAATAGTGCCGCCCGGATTGGCGTTATCAAAGAGATCGACGATCTCGCTGGTCTTCTCATTGCTCAAGAATGCGCCCGCCAACCACTGGAAATGGGCGTTCTCGTGCGAAGCGACGCGAAACTCCTGGGTGAATTTTTTGGTGGTGGTGTTGACGTACAGACTCCACGGATCAGCGGCCGCGCCCAAGAAGCCGAGCGCTGCATCATAGGTCAAGCTATTGTCCGTGAAGCTCGTGCCGTTATTGGTTTGCAGGCCGGTGATGGAACTGAATTTTGCCCACGGCGTGTCGTAGTTGATCGCAGCCGAGTACAGCGTCAAGCTGTAATTGGAGGGCTGAAATGTTGGGTACGCCTGATCGTAGGTGCCGTAGGTCGGCTGGTGAGTCTTAGGGTCCCTAAATCCGACATCCGCGCTTTCACTGGGAATGTGCTGAGTCGACGCGCGCAGTGTTATATCGAGGTCATCTGTGGGCTTGAGCAACAGCGCAACGCGACCGCCCTCCGAGCGAGCCCATCCCTGGTTGTCTCGATGGTAGATCGGATCCTTGGCATAGCCTGAGTCATACACCTGATAGCCGTCGATGCGAATCGCGGCGATATCGGTGATGGGCATGTTGACCATGCCGGTATAGGCGTGATTGACATGGCCATGCTCAGTCGAGGACACTTCCACGCCTGCGTCGAGTCCGAAGGATTTCAAATCCGGCCCATTGGGGATGTACTTGATCGTGCCGCCCAAAGACGTCGCGCCGTACAGCGTGCCCTGCGGACCATTCAGCACTTCGATGCGATTCAAGTCGAACGCGTTGATATTCAAACTCTGATAACCGACGCCGTTCGAGGTGCTGGCGCCCAGTGGAATGTCATCCAGGTACACGCCGGTCGCGCTGCTCAGCTGCGAGCCGGTGGTAATGCCGCGAATCACCAGCAGGTTGGTGCTGGGACCTGTCGAGGCAAAGCTCAAACCAGGTACGAATCCCGCGAAGTCGTTCAAATCTCGGGCTTTGATCTGATCCAAGGTGCCGGAGGTCAGCGCCGTGACACTGCTCGGCACGTTCTGGATCGACTCGGCGCGGCGGGTCGCCGTGACGATGATTTCAGCAAGCTCTGTGCTGGACGCGCTGCTTACGGGAGCGACGGCTTGCGCCGCCACCCAGGATGCGCAGAGTGAGGCGGCGGTGCCCGTGAGCGCCGCGAGCATAAAGCGAAATGAAGCCATATAACCCCCTTATTTAGACCGTCTGAGCAGGAACCGTAGTCTTCGGCTCTCTTTTTTCAATTTCAGCGAACGTTGAAATTATGCCAGACACTCTGCCTTGTCAAGAAACGTCCGACTTTCGACAGGTTATGGAATCTCGTCTTGAGTGCGCCGCCGCCGCACCGCTGTCCGTAAAATATCACCGGTTTTTGCCGGCAATTGTCCGGGCTCGCCGTCAGCGCGCGCGGCCGGAGGGGTGCGCCGACCCCTGTAGCCCGCTCCCTGGCAGCCGGTCTTAAGGAGCCGATTATTCAGCGGGTGTTAAAGTTATTACCCTAAGAGGACATCGCGCGGAGATTGCGGTGTCACAATAGCCCCGCGAAGCGCGCCTATTTGGGGAAAATGAGCGCTCGCCGGAGATGTGTCGATCAATTAAAAGCAGAGGGAGCATGACCAAACTCGACCAGAAAGCGCCGGCGAAAAGCCGCAAGAAATCGGGGCGCGGCCGTCCGAAACAATCTGACGATGGGGTGAAGGCCCGCGGTCGCCTACTCGATGCTGCCGAATCGTTATTTGCCGAGCGGGGTTTTTACGGAGTGACCACCCGGCAGGTTGCGGACGCCGCCAGTGTCGACGTCGCACTGATTTATTATCACTTCAAGAACAAATCCAGTTTGTTCAATGGTGTGTTCGAGCGCCGCGCGCGGCCGTTGGTCTCGGCGCGTCGCGATTCGCTGCGCGCCTATGTGGCCAATAGCGGTGCGGTCACGGTGGAGGGTGCTGTAGCCGCATTCATCAACCCGATGATCGACCTGTCGCTGCAC
>JALYIH010000087.1 GCA_030775865.1 Pseudomonadota bacterium
CGAATTGCTGGCGAGGATCCAAGCGGTGCTGCGGCGTGCGGCACCCGCGGGCGCCGATGACATCGTGGAAGTCGAGGGCCTGAGGCTCGATGACTCGAGCCATCGGGTCAGCGCCGGCGAACGGGAAATCGCCCTGGGCCCCACCGAATATCGCTTGCTGCATTTCTTCATGACCCATCCGGAACGGGTATTTACGCGTGGTCAGTTGCTCGACCGTGTCTGGGGGGGTAATACTTACGTGGAAGAGCGCACCGTGGACGTGCACATTCGCAGGCTGCGCAAGGCGCTCGAGCCCTTCTCATTGGATAAGTTGGTGCAAACAGTGCGTGGCGCGGGTTACCGATTCTCGACGCGAGACGCCTAAGCGAGCGATCTTGGCAGCGATGTGGACCTTCGCGCTCGCGCGGCTCGCGGGCATTTTGCTGTTGGGCCTGTGTGTGGGTCTGCTGATCGGGCCTATTTGGCTGTGGATCTTAAGCGCGGCCTGTCTGTACTTAAGCTGGCAGTTGCTGAATCTTTACCGGGTGGACCGCTGGTTGCGGCTGCGCTCGCAAATCGACCCTCCCAGCATCGGCGGGATTTGGGGCGACATCATCGCCCAGGTCATTCGGCTGCATCGGCGCAAGCAGTATCACAAGCAGCGCTTGGTGCAGCTGTACCGTGAACTGCGGCACTCCACCGCCGCGCTGCCGGACGGGGTCATCATCTTGAGCACCCAGCGCGAGATCGTCTGGTTCAACCGGCAAGCCGCACGCTTGCTGGGCTTAAGAAGGCCGGTGGACGTGGGTTTGCGCATCGACAATCTGATCCGCGCGCCCGAGTTTGCGCGCTATTTGCACGGCGATGATTTCTCGATGCCGCTGGTCATCAGTCCGCCGGTGCAGATCGACATGTTCCTGGCATTGCAGATGGTGCCGTACGGGGGTGGCCAGTCCCTGCTGCTGGTGCGCGACGTGACCCGGCAAATGCGTCTCGAAGCGATGCGGAAAGATTTCGTCGCCAACGCCTCGCATGAATTGCGTACGCCGCTGACGGTGATTTCCGGATATTTGGACACCCTGGCCGATGATCCGTCGGTCGATCCGGCGTGGGGCGGTCCGATCAAGGACATGCGCGCGCAGGCGCAGCGCATGAACGCCATCATCGCCGACCTGCTGGAATTGTCGCGCTTGGAATCCGCGGATGGAGAGGCGGTGCGCGAGCCTATCGACGTGCCGCACATGTTGGAGCGGCTATATCGCGATGCGCTGGTCAGTGCCGATCGGCCCCGCCAAGTGCTGTTGGACTTGGAATCCAGTGATGGCCTGTACGGGAGCGCGCACGAGATTGAGTCCGCGTTCACGAATTTGCTGGTCAATGCGCTGAAATACACCCTGCCGGACGGTACGGTGCGCATGCGCTGGTGGACCGACGAGGAGGGTGCCTATTTCTCCGTCATAGACAGCGGCATCGGCATCCCCGCGGAGCACATTCCGCGGCTCACGGAGCGTTTTTATCGAGTGGACGCGGGACGTTCGCGCGAGCAGGGCGGCTCCGGATTGGGATTGGCCATCGTCAAGCACGCCCTGCAGCGCCACGGCGGCTGGCTCGACGTGCAGAGCATCGAGGGTAAGGGCAGTACTTTTACCTGTCATTTCCCGCAGCAACGGATTTGGAAATTGCAGGTACGGAACGCGGCGAGTGCATGATAGTCACAAATATGACGCACGAGGTTGACGTAGGCTGCAATCGGATGTAAACGAACGCCAGTATTTTGTCCGTACGCACTTTGGAAGTGCATCAAGGTTGAATTTATGGAAACCGCAGATCTTACCCATCACATTTCCCGCCGCTTCAACGAAGACTTGGAGAAGGTGCGCAACCAGGTGCTGCAGATGGGCGGGTTCGTCGAACAACAGCTGCACAAGGCGATTACCGCTCTGGTGGAAGGCGACAGCCGCTTGGGCGAATCGGTTGCGACCGACGACTACAAAGTCAATGGCATGGAATTGTCGATCGATGAAGAGTGCAGCCGAATCCTGGCGATTCGCGCGCCCGCGGCCGGCGATCTGCGGGTCATCGTCGCCATCATCAAAACCATCACCGACCTCGAGCGCATCGGCGATGAGGGCGAAAAGATCGGCTATATTGCATCAAGGCTGGCCACGATGGAGCGTCCGGCGGATAAGTATCGGGAAGTCAAACACTTGGGCAGGCAGGTGGCGCAGATGGTGCACGATGCCCTGGATGCCTTCGCCCGCATGGACTCGCAGGCGGCGCTCAAGACCGCCCAAGAGGATAAAATGGTGGATGAAGAGTACGAGTCGATCCAGCGTCAGTGCATCACCTTCATGATGGAAGACCCGCGCACCATCCGGCGCGCGCTCGAGATCATGTGGATCGTGCGTGCGCTCGAGCGGATCGGCGATCATGCGAAAAACATCTGCGAGTATGTGATCTATATGGTGCATGGCAAGGATATTCGCCATTCCTCGCTCGAGGATGTCGCCAAGCAGATCGACGCCGCGCACGCGCTCATGCGTCGTTGATGACGGCGCGACGCGGGAATTTTCTCGGATTTCTGGCCTGCGCGGGCTTGCTGGCGTACGCCTATTACGCCCAGTTCGTCATGCATCTGGAACCCTGTCCGTTGTGCATTTTCCAGAGGGTCGGGGTATTCGTTCTGGGTGTGGTGTTCTTGATCGCGGCGCTACATGATCCCGCGGCCTTCGGCAGAAGGGTGTACGCACTGTTGTTGTCGCTGGCAGCGTTGGCCACCATCGGCATTGCCCTGCGCCATCTTTACATCCAGAGTTTACCGCCCGACAGCGTGCCGGCCTGCGGCGCATCCTTGGACTTCATGCTCAAGGTTTTCTCCTTGAGCGAGGTGCTGGTGAAGGTCCTGACCGGTTCCGGGGAGTGCGCCAAAGTGACCTGGCAGTTCCTCGGGTTGGCGATGCCGGCCTGGGTTTTGATCAGCGCGGTCGCCTTGGGCGGATTCGGATTGTGGGTCAACCTGCGGCACCAGCCGCCCGTCCTGCGCTTCTGATGTCCAGCACC
>JALYIH010000088.1 GCA_030775865.1 Pseudomonadota bacterium
TTACTCATCGGTGCGATATCGTTGAAACCGGCAACGACAGCTACCGGTTCAAGAAACGCAGTTAACCCCACAATGCCTGGTCAAACTTGGACGCCGGTCCCTGGTCAAAGTTGGAAGCCCGTTGACATCATGTTCGAGTGCAGCGAGCGCGACGGCATTGCTTTGCTCAGATCTGATCGCGGTCTGTGGCATTGCAAGGTTCACGTCAGAGATTCCAGTTCGTTTATGATGGTTTCGGTGGCCCAGAAGGGATGCGGTTCGTCTCGCGCGCGCTTACGCGCCGTATCGACCTGGGCTTTTGTGAACACTTTGCGGGCGAGTCCCGCTTCGATAACGTCGCGATCGATCATCCGCGGAATTTGGGACAGGTGCCGATCCCAGCGGCGTTTATCCACGCGTGACCGCTCCCGGAGCACGCGCCAGTAGAACGAGAATAGCCGCCACAGATCGTCACCGGTGACGACGTAGTTACGGCAGCGCAGGCAGTTCAGGAAACTCTGGCACACGGCGCCGCCGTGTTTCGGGGCGTACTCGCCGTTCTTGTCGTCCGAGCATCGACCGACAGGCGTGCGCTCCGTCGCGCCCAGCGTCCCAGTCAGCAGCTCTTTCACCAGGCAGGTACCCATGAACAACCAGTTTCTCTGCGCCTCGCTGCCGGGCCCAAGGTAATACGTATCGGTGATCTGCGGTTGGTTTCCGGCGGCAGCAGCGGTCGCCACTACATCGCCGTCCAGGAATTCGTGCACTCGGTTCACGAACGTCTTTCGCAACCGGCTCACGTTGATGCGCATCGGCTTGCCATCGCCGTCCTTGAGTCCGTAGTCCTCTACGAGGGCTGAGATGCCATCAGCGGGCCGCTTGCTGCACAGCGCTGCGACCTTGCCGGATGGCGAACGATAGAGCCAGACGCGATTGCGGATTTCCGCGGGAGCTTCCTCCCGGAGGTTGGTAGTGAGATCGATAACGCGACGGATCAGCCGGGAAACGGTCGGGCGCACGGTCGGCATGGACTCGACCACTCGATCGACTGTGCTGTCGGAACGCAGCGCGACCTTGCTGGACGTGTGGCCTCGCCGCTTATGCACCACGAGGAACTCCGCGCCGTCTTTCGGGTGCGGGCGCAAGCAGTCGGTGGGCATTTCCAAGAGCGGCGTCGTGTTCCGTCCTGTGTGAAGCGCCACGACCAGCAGAGCGTTCGTCAGGCTTTCCTTACAGGGCGCCACGGTGTCTGGCGCAAACAAAGGTCGAACCGCGGTCTTGACCGCGGTCGCGAACGCCTGTCTCTCGACGACAGTAAGGGGCGTTTCGCCAGCATCTGCGCGGCGCACGTTCGGGAACACATTCTTGGGGAAGGTCGCGTCATCCCCGGCGTTGACCAGCGGGATGAGCCCACGGCGACCCAGCGCGATTAGCACTGCTTTGGTGTAGTAGTAGGATAGCCTCTGACTGGTGGCTGCCATTCCCTGATCTCGGAGAAACTTAAGATAGGCCTCCATTGTGGCTCGCGTGATGTCGCCCCAGTACAGCGGTCGCTGAACCGCAGAGGCGAACATGACCGCGAAATCCAGGAACTGCCGCAAGCCGCTGCGGCAGTAACCAACAATCGTTGCGCCTTCGACGTCAGAGTCCTGCTTGTCGGTGAAGCGCTCGATTTGTCGCTGACAGGCGTACGTGATCTGGTCGATGTCGACGCCGTACCAGGGTGCGAAGTCGAACACACGAGCACCGTATGCGTTTGATCCGAATCGAACCGCTTTGTCCGCCGGTGGAATTCTGTCGGGAAGGACTACCACTTTCCCCGCGGCATCTCGAGAGTATTCGACCTGCGCAGTGGCGAGGTCTGTCCTGACGAATACCTTACGATTTCCCATCCGCCCCGCTCACCAGTTCGTTGAGTTCTTCGTCGTAGGCGAGCACGGCGTGGTCGGCCAGTTCGTTGATCAGATGCAGGTACGCCATCGTCGTTTGGATCGACGCGTGGCCGAGCTGCTGCTGCAGGAACACCAACGGCTCTATCCGATTCGCAGCGCGGTTGCGCTGCAAGACGACGAGGGTGTGCGTGGCGTAGGTATGGCGCAACATGTGCGTCCACACCTTCAGCCCCGCCTTTTGGCCAATGAGCCTGACGATTCGGTCCAGGCTCTTTCCGTCAGCACTGAAGCGTTCCCCGGCTTGATTCAAGAACAGTGGCCTGTGGACTTCCTTGCTCAACGAGGCGCGTTGCCCGCGGTAGTGAACGGAATAGTGGTGTAGATCCTTCATTAGGCGTCGAGACACGTAGATCACTCGCGGCTTCCCGCCTTTGGTCTTTATGCCGTGCCCGTCGCTCGGGGCAAGGTTCACGCGAACGTTGCGCCCCTTGGCGCCGGCGCGATCTGGATCGAAAACGTAAGCGGCAGGGAAGGTCGCGAGCTCTTCTTTGCGGAGGCCGGAGCCGAGGGCTAGCCGAATGATCATGCGGTGATGTGGGTTCGTCGCCCCGGCGACCATTGCTTTGGTCTGTTCGGTCGATAAGAAACGGGGCAGGTCCTTGTGAACGCGCGGCATCACGTCGCGCACCAAAGCCCGTCCGCCGCTCCCGTTCACATGCGCGAGGTAGCCGCGACCCCATGGTGCCTGCCGCGTTTCGTGACCGAAGGGCAGCTTCTCGGTCCACTTCTGCCGCTGGGCAAACGCGTAGAACTCGCACACGTAGAGCAGGCGATGCCTCACGGTGTTGCGTTGGAGCTCGGCGACTTCGAACGAGTAGTCTCGATACGCGGCCAGCAGAGTCTTCTGTTCACCGCGTTCGACGTCGTCCCACGACAGATCGTGCACCTGGAGGAAGCTGAAGTAGTCGTAGAGTGCGCGCCCCGTACATGCCCATGACTTCTTCGAGCCAATCGCGCCACGGAGCAGGTAGTAACGGAAGAACTAATTGGCCGGGACACAGCTGTCCATGCTGTCCCATAACAAGATGGGGAAACCTGGACAGGAGTGCCCTCCGAAAATCAGGTCAGCGGTTGAATTCACCAAGCGCATCAGCGACTGCCACCAATGGCCAGACGATCCGCCAGATGTGGGGCGCTACCCTCATCGGACCCACTGCTGCATACCTCGCTCACTGCCCGGTACCTATTGCAGGATCACATGGAGATACCGTAACTTAGTTGCTAACCATGTCAAGGTTCCTAAATAACGCGCGGCGCGACAATTTAGAGAGATTTTGGAGCGGGCAATTTGGATCTCACCACGCAATCATGGTGGTGGAAAGCTTTTTTGAGAACGTGAAATTGCACACGATGCAGCATCGGGAGATCGAAGCGGGAGAGCGTGAACAGAACGTGGTTCTGCAGTTCAAACCGGAGCCTGCCCAGTCGCTGTATATCGCGTGTTTGTGGTCGCACTGGATGGATGCAAACGAGCCGGACCTTCGCGGTTTTGCGGCGATCACCGATGAACCGCCGGCGGACGTTGCGGCCGCAGGGCATGATCGGTGCATCATCAATTTGAAGCCCGAGCACATAGAGGCTTGGCTTACGCCTGACTCTCGGAGCAGGAAGGAGCTGCAGGACATTCTGTCGGACCGCGCCGTGCCGATGTTTCAGCACGAGGCGCCGGAGGCGGCGTAACGGCGAAGCTGATGCGTGTTATATTTCGGTTCGATTTTTCATCAGGATGGAATTGCACGTATGGAGATTGTGCTGGCGCGTCACGGCAGGCCGAAACTGGATCAATGGACTTGGATGGCTCCGTGCCGGCTCGCAGATTGGCTTCGCGCCTACGATGAGGCAGACGTCTCCGTCAACGACGTTCCGCAGCTTGTCGCCACGAGGGCGGTCGAGTCTCGCTGCATCATTGCCAGCCCGTTACTCCGGTGCGCGCAGTCAGCTCGCGCACTGGCCCCCGCGCGAGATATAGGCAGTGAGGATGTCTTCCGCGAAGCGGGGTTGCCTTATGCGCTGTGGGGGTTTCCACGATTGCCGCTGTCGGTCTGGACAGTGATATTTCGCGTGGCTTGGTTCTGCGGCTACTCAGCCAATTCAGAATCTTTTTCGACGGCGACGAATCGGGCGCGACGCGCTGCCGACAGGCTGATCGACCTTGCCGGAGAGCACAAATCCGTATTCGTCATGGGACATGCAGTCATGACCGCATTGATCGCAAAGCAATTGGTCCAAGCGGGGTGGATGGGTCCTAAGCGCCCGACACACCGCTATTGGCAGTACTGTGTGTATCGCCTTAAATAGGAAGGCAGACGGTTTCATGTGACATAGCTGTTACTGTCTCGTGGATTTATTGCGCACATAGACGCATTGACCGACGACAGCGGTAGCGAGAATCGCGATATTCGAACAAATGTAGACCCAATTGTGGAGCAGGACGCTGTATATCGTGAATCCGAGCGATGCGGTAACTTGGCCCACGAACAGCCATCGGGATACCCCGGCATCCGTCCGGGTGCGCCACTGGGTATAGACCTGACGCATCAAGGTGAGAAGCAGAATGGCAGAGCTTGCCCATCCAATCCATTGCGCGTACTTCATTTTTACCACCTCTTTAAAGCTTTTTCTCTCAGGCCGTCATCTCTCTTGCTAGGATCGGGTTCTTTCACTCGATTTGAGGACAGAGCATTTATGGTCAAGGCGTATTGGATTGCATTTTATCGTGAGATTTCCGATCCGGCGAAGCTTGCTGCTTATGCGAAAATAGCAGGCCCAGCCATCGAAGCGGGCGGAGGTCGTTTTTTGGCACGGGGGAAGCCCGCTCACGTATATGAGGCGGGACAGTCGGAACGGACTGTAATGATTGAATTTGATTCAGTGGAGCATGCCGCTGCCGTGTATGGCAGCGTGGGTTATCAAGAGGCCCTGGCAGCGCTGGAGGGTGGCGCGGTGCGAGATTTGCGGATCGTGGCCGGCGTTTAATGCGCTACTCGCGGTCGGCTTCAACCGATCGACGCCCTTTTTTCACGCACGTGCGGCGCAGGAGCATTGAAATGAGACTGGAAGTTCCTAAGGCGGTCTGCGCATGCAGCGTCATGCTGCTGTGGTCGCTGTCAGCCGGCGCGGATGATTCTACGGCCCGAACCCCAAATTGGTCGGAAAGTTTCTTGACGCGAGTTGAAGCGCTCGCGCTGCTCCAGACACTGAATGCCCAGCTGCTGAGCCATAACAGTGCGACCTTGACTCTTGAGCATTGGTGCGAGGTTCATCGACTGGCATCACCCCCGCGAATCGTTGCCGAACGAGTCCCTGGTATCGACCAACCCGCATCCCTTGAGCAACGTCGAGAGCTTAGCGTCACGCCGACAGAGCCGGTTCGCTATCGGCGGGTGAGGTTGCTTTGTGGCTCGGTTGTGCTGTCGGAAGCCGACAACTGGTATGTACCTGGTCGCTTGACGCCTGAAATGAACAGGCTGCTGGACGCGACTGATGCGCCGTTCGGCAGAGTTGTGCAGGCGCTTCAATTCCAACGCCGCACCCTGTCATCGACAGCGCTATGGCGTCCGTTGCCCGAGGGGTGGGAAATGAATGTGACCTCCGCCCAAGACGACGCGGCTGTCCTGCCCATGCCCCCGAAGGTGCTGGAACATCGGGCGGTACTGACTTTGCCCAACGGCACGCCGTTCAGCGAAGTTGTCGAGTCCTACACCTCCAACGTGCTTGCTTTTCCAGTACTGCGACCTTAAAGGTCGACTGTCTTTCAGTCCCCATTTCGCCTGGTAGAGGTCTCCAGCACGCTCGGACGTGGCGGGAGACAGGCGCATGTATGAAAATTCGCCGGCGTCCGACATCAATTCAGTATTGATATCGATTAGCTCGTCTTTCACCAGGCGCTTCGGGATCGCACCGTCGCGGGTAAAGCGCAGGATTTTTCGCGTAGACCAGCGCTCTTCGCTACAATGAGGGATCGATTGACACGGAGGTGAATCGCGATGGCCGGCATTTTCTGGGCTTACTTGATCCTCATCATTGTTTTAGTCGTGCTCGGCGCATTGCTCGTGAGTGCCCGCGGCCGTGGCTTGGCGCATGACCGCAAGCCCGATCATTGTTCGAGCTGTGAGACACCGATGTCGCTGCGTCGAGTTTCCACCTTCAGGTCGCATGTGCTGCTGGGCAAGTGGAAGTGCCCGCATTGCGGCACGCGAATGGACAAGTGGGGCAGGAATGTGTCCGGGACAGCTTAAGGTCAAGGAGCGCATACACGTTGCGCCGTAGCGAAGCATCCGACCAGCTGCCGAGCGGCATTCTTTTCGACGCCTACGGCACGCTGTTTGACGTTTACTCCCTGGCCTCTCTGGCCGAGGAGCTGTATCCGGGGCACGGCGCCGCTCTGGCGACATTATGGCGCGACAAACAGCTGGAGTACTCGAGGTTGCGCACGCTGTGCGACCGGTACATCGATTTCTTGGCGATCACCGAAGACGCGTTACGCCATTCCTGTGCACGATTGCGGCTGGAACTGCCTGACGAGTGGCGTGAGCGCTTGCTGGGACAATATCTTCGCCTGACCGCGTATCCGGATGCACTTCCCGTGCTCGAGCGGCTGCGCGCCAATGGACTTTCACTCGCAGTACTGTCGAATGGAAGTGCAGAGATGCTGCAGAGCGCAATTGCCGCCGCCGGCATGTCCGCGCTATTCACTCATGTTCTCAGTGCCGATCGCGTGCGCAAGTTCAAGACCGCACCCGAAGTGTACCAACTTGGCGTGGAGGCATTTGATTGTCCCGCCGGCCAGCTTGTTTTCGTTTCATCGAACGGCTGGGATGCCTGCTGCGCGACCTGGTTCGGTTATCGCACGCTATGGATAAATCGAGGCGCCGATCCCATTGAACGATTAGGTATTTTGCCAACCGCGGAAGCGCGCAACATGAACGATCTATTCGCATTCCTCGGGTTGAAAGAGCAGCGCTGAAACGACTGCCGTCGGACGAGCGCCCCAATGAAGCGTCGCGCCGTTTTCAAGAGCGATTTGGCTTTCGCGGCGTGGGGACGCAACTGGTCGCAAACGGCCAAAAGACTGTATCGCTGCAAGAGGTGTCGCTCTGAAAGCTGTGCGAAATGGTGGCATCCACGGAGGCGAAACAGCCATCGAGAGGCATGGGAACTGTCTTTCGAAACGGTTTCGCTCCCCGCGGCGCCAATCCTCACTGTATTCCTTTGCGATCACACTACCAACGCCGGTTGGATTCATTTCGCATGGCGAATCCATATGGCGGACGCGGTTTTACTGCAGTGATGCAGATGTTTCTTTTGAAAGTTGATCGAACTGCCGCGCGCGCGTGGTGTCGGTGGTGCGCGCCTCGTGCTGCGCTTCTTGGTCGCCGTTCACCGGATCCACGAGAAAATGCGTGAAGTCATTCCACAAGGTCAGACGATTCCTGAAAACATATGCGTTCGCGTGCAAATGGCCGTCGCCGATGGTGCGATCGTGCTGCGTCGTCAAACTGAAACGTTGCGCTATACCACCATCAGAGGGGTCTGGACTTTCGTAGCGTCCGATAAGGCCTTCACTGAACGCGCGCGCCGGTTGGTCGGTCGTCGCGTTCCGTTCGCCGTGATAGAACATCCCGGTGAGTGATAGGCCGTCCATCTCATCGCCCTGACCGTAACGCAACACCGCGTTGACCTTCTGCAGGTCATCCGGTTTTACCCAGGGCCCATCGTAGTGCTGGACTTCCACGGCCCCCAGCAGGCTTCCCGCGCCAGCATCAATCGAACCGCCGGCGAAAATGCGCTGGTAGCCCAAGGTTCCGTCGGTCACGGAGATTTGCTTGTCCATCTTATTCACATAGCTGATGTGGACCGAGCCCACGGAGGCGAAGTCCCCCTCATCCGCGTAGTACGTGCCCTTGGTGTACTTGATGTTGGTCGCCAGTTCCGGGATCAGGAAATTCAGATCGGTGTAACCCTGCCCGTGCGCATGGGTAGGCTCATTGACCGGCATCCCATCGACGAACGTCGCCAAATCGGTGCCAGGCGATGCTTCGGTTAGAATTTCGGATCTGGGGAATCTTGTTGGCACGACACCTAAGGACGTTTGCAAATTGACCGCGACAGCGCCATCAACGCTAAAAACAATGAAAACTTCAAAATACAAGGCATTCCTATGTCTTGCGTTTTTCCCCCTGTCATCCGTTGCCGCTGCGGATCTGCCTCCTCAGGATGCGGGAGGTAGTCAGTTATCGCCGATCCTCGACCAGCCGCTTGATGAGATTCTCGTCGTCGGCGAGCGGCCGGGCCCGAGATTGTGGAAGGTATCTTGGAGAGACCACGTGATGTGGATCTTAGGAACGCTGGGCCCACTGCCTGAGCAGATGACCTGGAGATCTCACGAAGTCGAAGCCGTCATTGCACAAACCGCAGAAATTCTAGGCCCGTACAGCATCACCTTGAGCGTGGAGCAATCAGACCCCTTCAGGTCCAAGCGCCAATCTCTCAAGGCAGTTCTCCCGGGACGTGACTATGCGCGGTGGATCGCCATGAAAGCCCGCTATGTCAGCGGCAATGAAGACACCGACAATTTGCTGCCGACAGCGGCGGCGTTGCTGCTGCAAGCAGGTGCTTACGAGAAAGCCGGACTTACCTACTCCAATGAGATATGGGCCACGATAAATCGCTTGGCGCAAGAAAACGGCGTCCCTGTGAGATCCCTCGAGGTTGTCGCCGATGCGTACACTGCAAAAAAGGGCTATACACTGCATTCGCCTCACGCCGGCGTGCGCTATCTCGAAGAGACCATGGATCGGATGAAGACCAACGAGCAATCAGCCCGCGCGCGTGCCAATGCTTGGGCGGTGGGCGACATCACGTCTCTTCGCAGATTGACCCGTACTGATGAGTCCGATACGGCTCTGTTGGCGGCCAGTTGGCCATTCTTGAGTGTTCAAGAGGCCCACGACATCATGGCGCACGCGCAGGGCACGCTGGTACAGGTACTCGACAATGCACTGCGTCGCAATCAGGTAAGCTTTGCGGCGATTCCTATTTTCTTGTTGTTGCGTGATCACGGCCTGTTGGCTGATCTCAAGCTAAATGGGCTCTCGGTCAATGAGCCCGATGAAAAGAGCGATCCCAAGGTTTCGCTGAGATAAGGACGGCGGGGAAGCGACATGAAGAGTATCGGCCTGAATTCAAGCGCGAACAAGGCGCAGCTCGGACCCGCCATCGACAATTCAATCGCTTAGTCGCTTAATCGCCATGACGTTGCTTTGCTTGCCGGCGGGATGTCCGCACACGGTTGGGTTCCATGCTGTTCCGACAATGGCCCATCCAGAAGGGACCGCTGCATTGCAGGCGTGAATGATGGTGCCCTTCGGCTGATCCGCAAGTCGTTGAATCGTCCAGATATTGTAAGCAATGCCGGTGGGGTTGCCGCACACGGTAGGATTCCACGCATCGTTGATCTTGATCCAACCGGGCGGTAGCGATCCGGCGCAAACATTTTCCGTCTGCAGGATTGTTCCCAAAGACAACGGCGCGAGCGTCACGGCAGCAGCGTCGCTGGGTGCGGCCACGCGAGGTTGCTCGGATGACGCCGCTTGGGCGTCGTGGGACGGTGCGGCGGGCGTCTGATTTGCCGCGAGACTCGCGCCGGCACCTTCAAGCGTCGCATTCGCAACCGCGCCCGGCTTGGGCGAACCATTGCTGCAGCCGGCTTTCGTGGCGCTGAGCGGTGCCAGATTCGCGGACACCGCGCCCACACGGTTGCCTCGATCATCCGTGAGATCGATCGATGCCGACAACCGCCCGAACGGATGTAAATTCACAAAATAAAACAGGCCGGGTGGTTTCGCTCCAGGGCCGCACTCGCTGATTCCTCCCTGCAAGTAGAAGGCTGCGAACGAACGCGTATCCTCGGCGGGTGCTGCGGGCTCATTTTGGTCGACATACAGCGCGTTCTGCTGGGCAATCACCAGAGGAACGGTTAAAGGTCCTCGCGGTTGGGGCGCCGCGCGATAGGTGGCAGTGCATCCAATGGGCGCGACTTCCCGAGGCGCCAAACGACGCGCATGATATTTAGGGAAGCGGTCTGTGATCGGGCTGAGGGTTGCGTCGAACAATATGAAGTGCTGCTTTGCCGGCACCGATTCGTACTTGAAATTGGCGCGGACGCTTTGGCTGGGATTGGTGTTGGTTGCGTAAACGACAAAGCTCTTGTCGTTTGGGCCAAACCCTTCGCAAGATTCACCGCTGACCTCCACCCGGATGTCATCAATCGCCGCCGCAGTCACCCGAGGAGAAAACGCCAGTGATGTCGCAAGCACGAAAGCCCACGCGGTAAACTCACAGCCGATTTGCCGTTTCATGTCGATTGTCCGCCGATGTGTGCAAAGGACGCGGCATCGTACTTTACTCACATTGGCCCGTACACCGGGCTTGCCGCTCGACGCTCCGGGCCTTGCGCGGCGCGGTCAAGGAACTTCTACATGGCCGGCAGGCGCTCAAAAAACGACCGATAGCGCCGCAGAGCCACGCGCAGGTTTTCGGTAGAGGACTTTTCGGTCTGGTTCAGCACCCCTTCCAGTTCCGAGCGTTGGCCGGCAAACGTTGCTGCCAAACTCTTGATCACCTCAGTAACGAGTTCGTCGCCGGCGCGTACCGCTTCCCGTGGGTCATCCACGAAACTTCGTTGTACGACATCCCAGCGCGAGCGAAAGTCCGTTGCGGCCTCATGCGCAAAGAGCGGCTCGAGCGTCGCTTCCTCCTTTCTCGTTCGCGTCACGCCTGCGGTGTTGACTTCGAACACCGGACCCTTCGCCTCGCGTGCCGGGACTGCCTGGTTCGCGGAGGCGGCCAGATCCGCCGTGGTCAAGTTTTCTTGCCCCGGGCCGCCATTCACGGGGGTGTTCATGAGTGCACCGGAATGCCGGGGTCAGCCGGCATGGCAGGCGATTTGTCCGGCGCGATACCGAGGAGTGCGTCGAACAGGGTGCGGTAGTGGACGAGCGCCTTTCGAAGCTCCTCGGTGTCGGCTTCACCGCGTGCATCCCGGCTCGCAATGGCCTGAGCCGCACGATAGGTGGCCACCACGCCGGGGTGATGGACCGAGATATCCGCCGCCCGATGTTCAAAGTCGCCCATCGGATAACCGCGCTTCGCCATGAGTTCTCGCACCAAATGATCGGCCTCCGCCACAGCACCTGCCGGGTTGTCGATGAAGCGGCTCTGCAGAGCGCTCCACGCTTGCGAGAATCTCAGGGCGTCAGCAGGTGTGAGCGGCACGATGTTCAAGCGTGCGACGCGTTGTTCGCGTTTCAAAAGCTCTGCTTCCGCCCTGACCCGGCCGCCAAAATCAGTTACCGCAAGGTCGTATTCCGACCCGAAGCGCCGCCTCAAACGCAAGGATTTTTGCCTTTGCATGACCAGCCACGCGACGACGGCAATTGCGAGAGCTATCAAGACCACGGCAAAAACGACAGTGTTGTGGGATACGCTATGCATAATGCAGTCCTGTCCAAGGGTGGGTTGTGCGCCTCAGCGCAAGCGCGCGGGCGTTTCAATAGGGAGAAAGCATGGCGGAAAACGATCTGCGCGCCAGCCAGCCACCGCCTGCAAGCCGCGTAGGACACCACTCAAGATCGCCCCCGCCTCTAGCTGACGGTCTGCCGCACTGCGATACGGAAAGACCCAATACGACCTCGGAAGCGATCGCGCGTCGCAGTCACACCTTTGGATCGGCGCCGCCGGGCGAGCACATGTTCGTCCGAACGGGCGCGCAGACGCGAGAACTCGCGGCAAGCGGAAGAATGCCGAGATGGCGAAAACCCACGAAAGCGTTGCGCTGCTCGTCCCACAACCGATGGGTGAGGCAGGTAAGACTCGACAGCAGGGTGAGCGGCCTAATCGTCTTGAAGAAGGGATCCGCCTCATGGCAGCGCTGAAGATGATAGTTCGGAATGCGTGGGCTCAAGTGATGGATGTGGTGAAACCCAATATTGCCGGTAAACCATTGCAGAATTCGCGGCAGCTTGTAGAACGAACTGCCTTGCAGGGCCGCAGCCGTGAAATTCCAATCCTTCGAGCGCGCCCAATAGGCGCCTTCGAATTGATGCTGTACGTAGAACAGCCACAGACCGAGAGCGCCGGCGAGTGCGGACACGGTGAGCTGAATCAACAAAAACGCCTTCCATCCAATAAGTGCGCTCATCACGAGCATGACGGCCAACAAGGCCAAGTTCGTTCGATGAACCGAGCGGCGCTCGCGTTTTGCCGCGTTGGCTGATGCAAAACGATGCTGCACGACAAAAACATACAGCGGTGCAATCACAAAGAGCACGATCGGGTTGCGTGCGAGCTGATAGGCAAACCGCCGCCAGCGCGTACTCTGAAGATATTCCTGCACGGTGAGCGTCCAGATATCCCCCGAGCCGCGTCGATCCAGATCACCGGCCGTTCCGTGGTGCAAGGAATGCTGCCAGCGCCAGTGTCGATACGGCGTCAACAACAGCACGCCTGCAAGGGCACCCGTGACGTTGTTCGCGCGTTTGGATCTAAAGAATGATGCGTGGCCGCAGTCGTGGAAAATGATGAAGATGCGCACCAAAAAACCTGCCGCAACAATCGCGATCGGCAGCATCAGCCAATAGGAAATGACGAGTGCGCGATCCATGGCAAACCACAGAAGCACATAGGGAACCGATGAGTTGATTACCTGCCATTGGGCTCGCCACAACGATGCGACCTGAAACTTCACCACGTTATCCCTCGATAGGTCCGGGGACATGCTGGGATTGATAGTGTCCATGGTGAGACGGTTATCCACGCGATTTGCGCTGCCAATAGGATGTGCTAGCTCTACGCGTCGAGACTCATACAGTCTGTGCGATAGCGAACTTTGATGATCAAAAGCCCGAAGTCCGGCACAGAACTCATTCGGCGCTCGGGCTGCTCGGTAGGCTGTCGCTTCAAATGCGGATAATGCAAATGCGCGGATGGCATCGCGTCATGGGCGCAGATTGCAAGACCATCGCTGTCGTCGGCCAAAATAAAATACTTCTTTTCGTCGTCGGCCGCAGATGCGGTGCACACAGCGCATACTCCGCCCCCTTAGCCGGATACGAGCTGAGTTGGCCGGTGAATTTTCGCTGGCTATACGTTGAGGGTTTATTTATGAGTCAAGCAAAGAACATCGTCGATACCGTGATCGATGCGGGAAATTTCACCACTCTGGCTGCCGGAATCAAGGCTGCGGGATTGACGGATACTTTGGCCGGAAAAGGCCCATTCACGGTCTTCGCACCCACCGACGAGGCTTTCAAAAAACTCCCCGCCGGCGCTGCGGATGCACTCCTCAAGGATTCGGCGAAACTCAAAGCCGTATTGAACTATCACGTGATCGCAGGTCATGTTTCGGCCAAAGACATGAAATCCGGCGACGTGATGACACTGCAGGGCAGTCCGCTGACTGCGGTGGTGGCGTCCTCGGATGTACACGTGAATGGGGCCCGCGTTAAGCGGGCGGACCTGGTCGCGTCGAATGGCATCATTCACGCGATTGATGCAGTGATCATGCCCAAGAACTGGCAATTGTTGGCGGCCGCCGCCTGACGATCGCCCTTCGCTGAGCTGTCGATGGAAAGGCCCCGCTTGCGGGGCCCTTCCCGTTCAGGATCGGCTATCCATCAACAGCTTATCGACCGCGCGTTGTTCCACTTCGCTAAGTTCGAAGTCAAAGATGGCAAGGTCCTCGCGCATGTGGGTCTCGGACTTCGTGCCGGTCAAGGGAACCACGCCGGCTTGGGTGAGATAGCGAAACAGAATTTGCGGCGCGGTACGATGGTGGGCGGACACGAGAGCGGCGATGGTTCTGTGGGCCAGGAGGTGCGGATTTGCGCTCAAGGTCCAGAAGCTTTGATACATGAGGTGACGTTGGCCACAGAAGGCGCGTATCTCGCGGTCGTAGCGGGTGTCTGCATAGAACCGGTTTTGAATGACGGCAGGTTTGATTCTGGCACCGGTGTATAGGCGTTCGAGATCCGCGACCTCATAGCAGTTGCTGATGCCGAGTTGGCGAATTACCCCTAAGTCGACGAAGGATTCGAGAGCGCGCCATACAGTCTGCGTTTGCGCCAAGGTCGGCATGGGCGAATGCAGGAGCAGGTAGTCCAGGTAATCAGTCTGCAAATTTCGCAGCGATGCGGCGATGGATTGGCTGACTTGGTCGGCCTGAGGAGCCTCTGGGTCGTAAGGAATCTGGCTCGGGTCTTGACCCGAGACCGGCGTGAATTTTGTTTGAAGGTAGAAATCCGCGCGTTTCAGGCCTTGCTTGAGGTTGGCGGCGACGCCGGCGCCCACCCCAGCCTCGTCGTAGTGTTTGGGTTGACAGGCCGTATCGATGCCGCGAAATCCGTTCTGAATGGCGAGGCTCACGAGCTGCGCGGTGGCGGCTTTCTTCCAGGCGGTTCCGTAAATGATGCGGGGGATTCGGATCTGGGAGTCGGAAGTCGTAGCGGGATCCATGCGAGCTCTAGAATATTTTGACAGGGTCAAATCATGGTAGCAGGCGGTTGTATCGGTGGTCGATACGGTCTGGCGTGTCCCTGCGGGTTGGGCGAAGCGTGCGGAAGCGCACAGACGCTGCCCTCAGACATTGCTCATGATCCTGCCATGGGTGTTCAGCCTGGCTGTCCGCGCTTTGCCATCGCGATCTGAACCGTCACACGTCGCTGAATTTCATTACCGGAGGTTCGCAATGAACTCGAAAAGCAAGCTTGTCCTGCGTGGCCCCCTGTTATTGCTGGTACTGCTTTTCGCAGGGTGTGTTACCCAGCCCAGTAGGCACCCCGCGTACCTGCATGCGCTTACGGACCTGCGCGCTGCACGATGGATGCTCGAGCATCGGCCGGGTGACGCCGCGGTCAGTGCGCATGAAGATGAGGCAATCAGCGAAATTGATCGCGCGATTGCAGAAATCAAGCGCGCCGCCATCGATGATGGGAAGAATATCCACGACCATCCCAGTGTGGATGTACCGAACGACTATCGCGGCCGCTTGCATCGAGCTGCCGAGCTATTGCGAAAAGTGCGGTCCGATACCTATCGTGAAGAGGACAATCCAACCGCGCGAGGTCTGAGGGACCGCGCCATTGCACACATTGATGCCGCGCTGCGTGCGACGGAGCGAGCAATTCATGACGTGGAGCTTGGGCGCTGAAGCCCGGAACTGAAACCCGGAACTGAAACCGAGGGGGTGAGGGCGCTGCGCCGACACCCTTGAGGGCAGTCGAAGTCAGCACTTGACTCCGATACCGGCGCGAACGGGGACATGCGCACGTCACCGCCGGACGAAGCAGTAAAAAAGAACGGTCAGCGAGAGGTCAAAGCGTCCATGTCCGCCTGCATGCGCTGTTTGTATTCGTCCGACCAATGAGCGCCCGGCTTCTGATTGGCTTTGCTCTGCGGCTGCGGCGTGGATGTTGCCTTGGTTTCGTTGGCGGGTCTTCTTGCTCCAGTCTTCAGTTTGAGCGTCGGCCGTGGGGATGAGGGGTTAGAGGGTGAGTTCGAATTGTTCATGCAGTTATATATGTCTCCGTTTTGAATGTCTGCTCGTTACGTATTGAGCTGGATCATGGGCGAGTCGATCGGATTGAAACACACGTGAAAGACCGACCATTGATGAGATTCTACCTGAAGCAATTCGGCACACAAAGAATCATGTGCGGGGTCGTGAGCAGCAGAACGCCATTGTCAAATTACTGCAAAGATTGATCCCGGCGGACACGACTACGTGCTTTAGCGGTGCTCGCCTACGTCGGCACCGGGGGGCGAAGGCTAATCTCAGAGCCCTTTCAAGGAGCAGTTTTCCATGCAAAACCACGACCCAAAAAGTGAAAATCCCGCCATGAAGGAACGCGCGGCAAAGGACAAGGACCAAAGAGGTCGCCAACACAATACTGTCCCGCACCAAGGGGGGCCCACAAGCGCTGGGCGCGGGTCAGAGAATCAAGCCGTGGAACCGAAAAAGAATGTCAATTCCGGAAGCGTGGGGGGCAAATGATAACGCATGGCGCGGGCGCCTCCCCTCGTAAACGATTGATTTTTAAGTAGTTTGGCGAAATTGGTTTGTGGTCCGGTACGCGGCCCCGTAGGGCCAGCTAACTTGGCTTGTAGCGCCGGACTAAAGATCCGCGTGTTTTGACCATTCACGCGGTCCGGCGCAGGCTCCGTCGTCCTTTCGGAGGATCGCTGATGCGCCGTGTGATCACTGCAATCCTCTCGTGCGGCTTGGTAGTGAGTTTCTTACACCGCGCACAATCTGCGCAGCCCTCGCCCACAGCTGCGCAAAAGCTGACCAAGCAGGTGATCGTTGGCGCCTGGCGCCTTATCAGTATCGACTACTCAGGTCCAAACGGCGCATTAACCGACCCGGTGTTCGGCCCAAATCCGCAGGGCCTCATCATCTACGAACAATCTGGATGGATGAGTGTGCAAATTGTCACTGCGAACCGTCCGGTGATGACAAGACCAGCAACGCGAACATCTGGTCTCGCGACGGCCGATGACGCCAAGCTCGCGGCGGGGGCTTTCGACACGTATTACGCATATTTCGGAACCTGGGACTTCAACGCCGATACGTCAGTCATTACTCACCACTTAAAATCATCTCTTTTGCCGTATGAGACCGGACTGGACTATCGGCGCGAAGTGACCTTCGATGGAGTGCATCTAAAATTGAGCGCTCGGTCGCACGAAAGGGGCGAGGAGCGCCGGCGCACGCTCGTTTGGACGAGAGTCTCTGCCGGGCCCATCGGGGAGCCATCGGCGACTCCACCGGCAAGTGAACAAGACCCCTCGCCGAGCGCAGGCTCACCGACGCCCCTTACCCAAGCGCCACCACCGCCGGCTTCAATTACGGAGTCTGGGCCCCCGCAATCGGCGCGCGTGGTGGTCACCAAATACGGCGACATGCCTACCGATTACAAGGAGGCGATCCGTAGGTATTTTCTAGAGCACCTGAAGTATCCGGATACCATCCAATATGGGGAGGTCACGAAACCAGAGCTGGGATACACCACGGCGATCACCGGCACATTTTTGATGCGCGAGACGCGTCAATACGGCTGGACGGTTAAGGCGACGATCAACGCGAAGAATTACAGCAATAACTATGTCGGGTTCAAGACCTACACGTTCCTATTCCGTGGCGAGAAGATCGTCGCAACCCGCTTGCCCCTGCCCGGGGATGAGATGAACGACATCGCAGTAAAACACTGATCAGACTTGCGCATGCAGGCGGGCCGAACTCCTTTGCAGCCCGCAACCTCCTCCGCAAGTTAAACTAGAAGAGGCTAGTCGAGAAACAAGAATCAAAAAGGAAGCAGAGGCGGGAGATCCAGAAGGCTGATAGCAAGTGATGGAGCGGCATTAGCAGGTCACCTCAAGCGGTACATCGTGCCCATTAGTGCCGGTGAATTCGATTCTGTGAGAGCCTGCCTCAGTCGATCTCGCGTACCGGACGTTGCAAGGCGGCGATGCACGTAACCACAAGGACCAAGGCTCCAGCTCCGGCGAACACGCCGCGCAAGCTCCACTGGACCGCGACTCCCGCTGCCGCCAGCGATAGCGGCACGAGTCCGAGGCTGGCGAACATGAGAACACTCATGACTCGGCCGAGCATGGCGCGGTCGACGCGTTGTTGGAACCAGGTCAATAGGTGCACGTTCAGAAAACCGGCGCTTGCGCTCATGACGAAAAGAATTGCTAAGAGGGACCACAGTTGGCTAAGCAACCCTATCGAGGCTGTACAGATTCCAACGACCATGCTGACTACGAGTAGAAGCCATCCACGCTTACGTTGTTGACGCGCGGCTGCCAATAAGAGGCCGGCCAGGCTTCCTGCCGCGACCGAGGACATGAGAAGACCAAAGGCCGTTGGCGAGCCGAATTCACTTTTTGCCAAGAACGCCAGGCCTACGCTCAATGGACCGGTGATGCAGAAGTTCAACACCGAAGCCACGAGCAACAAGGTACGCAACGCTACGTCGTTCTTCACATAACGTAGACCTTCAAGAATGGAGTTGGCTATGTTGGAGTGGAGTACGGCCGATTCGACCCGGGGCGGATCGCGCAGCATAAGCAGCGCGGCGATGATGAAAAGAAAACTGATGGCGTCAATGGAAAACGCCGAAGCGACGCCAAATGCCGCGATGATGATTCCGGCCGGTGCAGGCATGGCCAACATCGCAATCTGCTGCGCGCCCTGCGACAGCGCGTTTGCGGTGGGCAATTGCGCAGGTGCCACCAGCGAAGGCAGCAGGGTCTGCGCGGCCGGCGCTGCAAACGCGTCCGCGACGCCGAAGAGGAAGCTCAGGACGTAGATCTGCCAGACCTCCACATGATGCATCCAAATGAAGGCCGCTAGGGCGGCTACGAGGAGAGTTCGGGCGGTGGCGGTAAGAATCATGATTTTGCGGGGCGAGACGCGGTCCGTGACCGCGCCGCCGATGAGCATCAGCGCAGCTCTAGGGATGGCTTCCACCATCATGATTCCGCCAAGGACGGCGCCGGATCCCGTGAGTTGCAGGATGAGCCAGGGAAGAGCGACGAGAAAGAACTGGTCGCCGCACCCCGAAATTGTGTTGCCGACCCATAGGTAACGAAAGTCGCGATTGAACAGGGGATGCCGCGCGTCTGAACTGCTCATGGGTCTAGCTGCTGTAGTATGTAAATGCGTATTTACATTTACATATAGGCAAAAGTCAACTAAGATGAAGCGTGCGCAAACCGGGACAGACGTTGGCGCCGCAACAAGCGCGCAGTAGGGAGTCTTTAAGCAAACTACTAAGGGCCGCGGTAGAGGTGTTAGGGCAGCAGGGTGTCGCGGGGACCACCATCCCTCGCATCGCTGCGCACGCCGGTCTAACGCCTGGCGCCGTGTACCGGCGCTTTCGAAATAAGGATGTCCTACTGGAAACTGCGATTCTTCGCATACTGGAAGATCAAGACAAATTCTTGCTTTTCTCGCTCACCGTCGAGGTTGCCGCCGAGATTCCCTTCCCTACGTTGGCGGAGCAAGTCATCAATAGCTTGGTGGTCAGCTATCGTGCCAATGCCAGTTTGTTGCGCGCGGTGCGGCAGTTCTTGCAGGACAAAGAGGCCACCCCTTTTTCGAAGAAGGCCGAGAGGCTCCAGATCCGGACGTTTGAACATCTAGTCGGCATCTTCGTTACGAGCGGACGCGAGATTAAACATGCGGATCCCCGCGCCGCCGCAGCTTTTGGGCTAATGATGGTCATCGGCACGCTGTGGGAAGTCGTCGTGAATTCCGGCGACATCAAGTTATGGAAGGGTCTCCTACCCAAAGATGATCGGACGCTCAAGGGCGAGCTAACGAAATCTTTTTTGAGCTATTTGGGCGTGGAACGGAAAACCAGGTAGCGAGAACGGGTCGCGATAATTTCTTCACCTAGAGCTGCCGTTCATCAGTGGCCCCTTGGGGGTCGAGACCGGGAGTAGAGTCGCAACCGGCAACAGTCGGCAACGACCGGTCAGCCAACGCGGCCCCGTGATCAAGAAGCTAGAATTGCATCCATTTTGCCGCCAGTGGTGCTTTTTGACTTTCCCATAAAGAGACCGCTGCAGGTAGACTACTTCTGGCTATCCAAATCGTCACAGGATCAAAACTGTGGTCATGCTGTCGCCAAGCACAAGACATATGCGAGCACTCTTCACCTTGGTGTGTTGTGCGCTGCCAGTTTGGGCCTATGCCATTGCTGCCGCTACTCAAGAGGAAATCCTGTGTAATTCTGGGCAAGTGGTGGTCGCCGATGTCATTTCGGGTAAGAGCGCCGATTGCCGGCTGCAATATCGCGACTGCTCTCCTCACGATAGTGGGTGGTTACAAATCCACATTGTCGATGTCTTGGCTGTTGGGGATGACGCGGCCTTTCGCAGATTCGGGGCAGCGATGAAGGACAGCAAATTCACCGAGGTGCCACACGCGGTGCGTACCACGCCCGTCGTCACGAATCAGATTGTGGAAGTGTCGGTTAGAATTTTCGCACCCCTCGATGCGCCTCTTACCGACGCCCTGGTCATCGAACGCTTCCGTGGAAAGCGGTTACTGTTGTCGCTCAGTTTTGGCGGTGGCGTACTTCCGCTTCTCGAAAGCACCATTGACGAAAGCGGTACCGAGAAAGGTCCGACCACCCGTCTTCCCGCGGGAAGTGACTTATACGCGCAAATTTGGCCTGCCGAGCAACGTGAATGGATCGAGAAAACCATCGTTGATCGGAACGGCGAGGACTGCCCTAAAGTCATCACAATCAATGGCCGTTCAGCTATCACCTACAAACCCCCGGTCACAGAGGCGGACATTATTGCGGAAAAGCTGAGATTGGGTCCGGACGATTCGTACGCCTGGTTCGACATCGGCAATTGGTATATCAACGGCGAGCATGGACTTAAGAAGAGCCCGCAGGATGCGGCACTGTGGTACCTCAAGGCGGCCGCGCAAGGTAATTATTTGGCTCAGAGAAGTATCGGCGAAATGTTCGAGTTCGGCGAGGGAGTTCCGCCTGATCACGATAAGGCGTTGGAGTGGATGCGCAAAGCCGATATTTTTGGCCCTAGCGCCGCTCTTTCAATTGCGAAGAAGCACGAGGGGGGACGGGGGTACCCGAAGGATCTGAAGCGAGCTGAAGAATGGTATCTCTTGGGTGCTGATAGAGGATTTGCCGAAGCCCAAAATGAACTCGGGGAATTCTACGAGGCTTGCGGTGATCAGTATCTTGCCGACGCGCTGCGTTGGTACCACAAGGCAGCAGCGTCGGTGCCGTCCTCCAGCAGCAACACTAACACTGCCGCGTCAAAAGCCATGGCTAATCTAGCGAAACTATACGCTTCGGGCAAAGGTGTGCCGCAGGATTACGCGGAAGCCGCGAAATGGTATCAACGATCGATCAATTCAGGGGGTTATTGGGGCCAATATGGTCTCGCAGTATTGTACGAACAGGGTCTAGGGGTTCCGAAGGACGCCAACAAAGCGCTGGGCCTTTATTATGAGGTGGCTTTACTCAATGATGAAGCACTTCGGCGGCTCTTCATGCTCTTCGAGAAGGGAATGAATATTCCCGCGGAAGACATCAACGCGATCGCGTGGTATCGAGCGGCTGCTGAAAAAGGCGACGTTCGAGCCCAAGTTGGGCTCGGGCTGCACTATAAGTTCCATAAAGGAGTCGAAAAGAATTGGTCGGTAGCCTACGCGCTTTTCAACCTGGCAAAACTGTCTTCCTCTGAGGAGCCAAGGCATATCCCCGACTTCTCCGGACCTGCGGTAACTGCTGAGATTTATATGACTCCGGCCACATGGACTCTTGTACACGCAATGGCAAAGCCCGGAAATCTCCTGAAGGCACTTGACCAGTTCATAGCCCATCCTCCCACCCCTGTTAACAGTGCTATCTACGATTAGGCCGCCTTCCGCAACAATGCGGCCGAAGGAGTACGGCGCATCGGGCAAAGTCTGATCCATAGATTTGTTGGGCTTCGGGCATGTGATCTTATGAATGCCAACGGGAGTGCGATAACAGCCTGAACCGAACTAGAAGGGGACTTTGTCGGCCCCCTCCCGCCCGTTTCCATTCGCCACCGATCATCCAGGCGGCCTGCCGCCGGCCACGACGATGGGTTCGCCCAGCGCTCGCCGATATTCCTCGGCCCCGATCGCATCCACCGATCGTAGCTTCGTCAGCAACTCGTCGATGAGCGAACGCAGCCCAGGCCCCGGCGTGCCGTGCACGAATGAACTCTGGTACTTGATCGGTCCGGGGATGATCGCGACCAGGAAGGCCATCTCGGCCGGCGTCAGCTCTCGGGGTTCGCGACCGAAATAGCGGCGGGCCGCGGGCCGCAGGCCACGCAGGTCCGGTCCCCATTCGATGATGTTCAGGTAGATCTCGAGGATACGATCCTTGCCGAGCGCCGACTCGAGCAGGAACGTGATCGCCAGTTCCTGCAGCTTGCGTCCGACCTGCTTGTCACGCGACAGGAACAGGTTCTTGGCCAACTGCTGGGTGATTGTCGACGCGCCGCGCGCCGCGCCGCCGCGCGACCAGTTGGTGAGCAGCGCGGAGGGTAGTTCGCGAAGGTCGATGCCGCGATGCCCGTAGAAGCCTGTGTCTTCTGCAAGCAGCAGAGTGCGCACGAACAGCGGCGGAACGTCGCGCAGGGCGATGAAGTCGGGGGATGCGAGCGAGACATCGATGGGGCGGTGCGGTCCGGGTCCGTCGTCGGAGCCGAAGACGAAATCGCCGCGCAGGCGCGAGATCGCCAGCGGTATCTGACGTGGCGGACTGAAGTTGATCTTTTGGCTCACCGCGAGAGAGGCAGGGTCCGCCGGGCGTCCGCGTACACGCACGTCGATCGTGGCCGATCCAAGTTCACGGCCGCCGCCGGGCGCCATTCCCAAGCTTTCGGGCACCGCGAGGCCGGATGCACCCAGCAGTTGCGCGAACTCTAGATGCCGCACGCCGAGTGCGAGATCGACAATCGGATCGGTGTTGAGGTCGCGCAGCGCGAACGAGCCCGACAGGGCCGCACCGGCCAACGTCGCGTGGACCTCGGGGATCTCGATCGTGCCCTCGGCTCGCCGCCAGGCGACATCGAATCGTATGGTTACGTCCGTCGGATCGCCGAGCTGTGGTTCGTCGCCGGCGTTATCCGCCAGCGCCCCCAAGCGCGCGCCGCGCGCGCCCATGTCCACGTGGAAACGGAGCTCATCGGTGCTGGTCCGAAGACCCACGCGGCCGTCCACCACAGCACCATCAAGCAGCGGGTGGGCGTCGCGCCGCACGTCGACCAGACGCCCGACGTCGAGCCCACGTGCCTCGACGTTCCACGCGCTGCCGACCGGATCCGCCAGCTTGCGGATGGACAGGCCGGCCTGGGGCTCCTCCAGCGTGAGTTGGAGATCCTTGCCGAGAATGCCCGCCATGTTCCAGGCAGTGGCCAGCGAGCTCACCTTGACGCCTGCGGGGCTCGCGAGAGCGGCGGCACGAACTGCAAGTCGCAGTCGGCCGGGCCACGTGGCCGCGATCATGTCGGCATGCAGTTGTACTCCATGACCGAGATCGAGATCGAATCCCTCCAGCCGCAGCAACGGCCAGACGCCGACGTGCACCGGCCCGATTCGGGCAACCATGCCATAACGCGCCGCCGCGGACTCGATCCTCGCACGCACCGCGTTCTCGAGCATAGATCTCAGCAGCAGCGCGGCAAGGCTTGCGACCAGCGCCGTGGCGATCGCTACGAGCCACCACCGTCGCCCGCGGGTTCGAAACGTGCACATCGATGCAAGGATGCCACAGCCGGGTCGCGCGCCGGCT
>JALYIH010000089.1 GCA_030775865.1 Pseudomonadota bacterium
CCCTTCAGTTCGAGCTTGGGCCGCGAGACGCTCGCGAGCTTGTCGTGCGTGAACAAGAAAACGGTTTCTTGCGCCTCGCGCGCGCCGCGATTGGTGACGTCCACTTGAACGGTAAGCATATCGTTGATTCCGATCGCGCCGCTCGATAGCCGAAGATTCGACAGCTCGAATCGGCCGTAGGTGAGCCCAAATCCAAAAGGGAACAACGGTTCATTGGTGACATCGAGATACTTGCTCGTAAATCGATCATTGCTGTCGAAGGGCCGGCCGCTCGGACGCTCGCTGAAAAAAATGGGTACCTGCCCCATGGCCCGCGGCCAAGTCACCGGCGTTCGGCCGCTGGGACTTTGCCGACCGGTGATGATATCCGCGAGCGCGTTGCCTGCCTCGCTGCCCGGGAACCAAGCCGCCAGCACGGCATTCGCTTTCTCGATCAGCCACGGTACGATCAGTGGTCGACCGGAAAATAAAATCACGATCACCGGCGTGGACGAACGCTGCGCTTGCTCGAACACGGCTTCCGCGAGCCGCCGCTGACTACCGGGCAACCCAAGATAGGCGCGGCTGGACGCCTCCCCGCTCATGACCGCCGCTTCGCCAAGGCATAGAATGATGGCATCCGCCGCGGCGCAATGATCGAGACCGGGCCTTACCCCGCTTAGATCCGCGCTTTCGATCGCGACGCCTTCGGCATGCAGAATCTGCGCAGCGGGCAGCGCCGCCCGCAATCCGTCCAGCACGGTCACGTGACCTTCCGGGCCCGCAGCACCCCACCACACGCCGCGCATTTCAGCGGATGCATCCGCCAGCGGACCCAGCAGCGCCACACGCCGCACCGAGCGTGCAATCGGCAGTGTGCCGCCGTCGTTTTTCAGCATCACGATGGAGCGGGTTGCAAGGGTGCGTGCCAGGCCACGCCGCTTCGTGAGCGCGGCTGCGGTTTCGCGCGTCTTGCCGCGGCGATACGGGTCGTCGAACAATCCCAGCCGCTCCTTCAGGATCAAAACGCGGCGAACCGACTCGTCAATTTCAGCGACGCTGATCGTTCCTCGTTTCAGGGCAACCGGCAAGCCGCGCCGATAGGCGTCGGACATCATATCGATGTCCACTCCGGCTTTGAGCGACAGCACGGCAGCCTCTACCAGGTCCGCGGCAATTCCGTGGCGAATCAATTCGGCGATCGCGTTATAGTCGCTGATGATGAGGCCGTCGAAGCCGAGCCGCCCGCGCAGCCAATCTCGAAGCAATGCCTTGTTTGCCGTCATCGGGACGCCGTTGAGATCGGTGAACGCCGGCATGATGGCGGCGACGCCCGCGGATACCGCCGCGGCAAATGGCCCCACATGTACCTCGTGCAGCGTGCGTTCGGAAATGTCCGCCGGTGCGTAGTCACGTCCCGCGGTCACGCAGCCATACGCGAGGTAGTGCTTGGCTACCGCTGCCAATGAGTCGGCGTGCGACAGTCCGGCACCCTGAAAGCCTCGCACCTTGGCCTCGGCGATGCACGACGCGACGAAGGGGTCCTCGCCCGGCCCCTCAGCACTCCTGCCCCAGCGCGGATCCCGCGCAACGTCCAGCATCGGCGCAAAGGTCATGGTCAAACCATCGGCGGCGGCTTCTTTCGCCGACTCACGGGCGCTCAACGCCCATGACTCCGGCTCGAATGACGACGCTTCACCCAGCGGAATCGGAAATAAAATCCGATGCCCGTGGATCACGTCATAACCGATGAGCAGCGGAATCCCAAGGCGCGACTCCTTCACGGCCAGTCGCTGCATTTCGTGGACGTTTTCCACTCCGACAAGATTGAGCAAATTACCGATCGCACCGCTCTTGATCGCCTCGGTGGAATCGCCCGCAATGGTGGGGCCCGTCACCGCCTGTCCACAGGCTGTCATGGTCAGCTGCCCCAGTTTTTCGGTCAGCGTCATGCGGCCGATTAAACTCTCGACACGGCTCACTTAACTACTCCCTTAAGGACCGGTATGAATGATAATGGCAGGACCGCAATGCTCGAGAGGAACGCATGAACAACGACAGGCCGGAAGAAACCGCGAGCCCCAAGACAGCAGCAGAGGATCTCGCGAATTCGCGCCTCCTGCCGCAACTCGAGATGATGGCGCGGGCCCTTTTGGCAGCACCGGTGCGCAACACGCTGTTGATATTGTCAGGATCCATATTTTTCGTCATTGCTGCCACGGCCTACGGCCAGATCCGCCTCAATAGCTGGAATCAACCCTTCTATGATGCGCTGTCGCATCGCAATTTTGCGCAATTCCTTGACCAACTGGGCGTCTTTGGCCTGATCGCCGGAACCCTCTTGGTGCTAAATGTGGGTCAGCGCTGGCTCACCGAGACCTTGAAGCTGAAGCTGCGCCAGGGGCTGGTTCATGACCTGATCAAGAATTGGCTGGTACCCGGCAGAGCATTCCGCTTGACCAGCGCGGGCGCCATGGCCGTCAATCCAGACCAACGTATGCACGAGGACGCCCGTCATCTCACGGAGCTTTCGGCCGATCTTGGCATTGGTCTGCTGCAATCATCAATCCTGCTCGCCACTTTCGTGAAAGTACTTTGGAGTCTGTCGAACAATTTTGCCTTCCACCTCGATGGTCGGCAACTCGTGATCCCCGGATATATGGTGTGGGCAGCAGTCCTCTATTCCGGATCGGCGTCGCTGATCAGTTACTGGGTGGGCCGCAGTCTCATCGATCGCAATGCGCAGCGTTACGCGCGGGAGGCTGACTTGCGCTTCTCGCTCGTGCGCGTCAACGAGCATATCGATGCCATCGCGCTGAGCGGCGGTGAGGCCGACGAAGCACGGCGCATCGAGATGGACCTTGCGGGTGTGCTTGCGGCCACGGTCCGCCTCGTCACAGGCTTGACCAATCTCACGTGGATTACGGCCGGCTATGGATGGTTTACGCTCGTCGCCCCAATTCTCGTCGCCGCCCCGCTGTATTTCGCCGGAAACCTCACCTTCGGCGGCCTCATGCTGGCTTCCGGCGCCTTCATGCAGGTCCAATCTTCATTGCGCTGGTTCGTCGACAATTTCAGCACCATCGCCGATTGGCGCGCGACCTTGTTGCGCGTGGCGGCCTTTCGCCGCGCGGTGATCGATACGGATGTGATGCATGATGTCGAAAGCCGTATTGCCTATTCAGCAGGGAAAGCGGGCGAGTTCCGCATCGAGGATCTGCGGATCGCTTCGCCGAGCGGCTGTACCATGCTTCAGGAAGAGAAAGTGCAGATCAAGAGCGGAGAACGAGTGCTCATCGTCGGAGAATCCGGAACGGGAAAGACGCTGTTGTTTCGCACTCTCGCAGGCTTGTGGCCGTGGGGCTCGGGCACCATCACCTATCCCGACGGTGAAGAAATACTGTATGCACCGCGCACGCCCTATCTTCCTCCCGGCACCCTGCGCGAGGTACTCGCCTACCCAAAATCCACGGAGCTTTTTCAAACCGACGTTTGCACTTATGCGCTGGCGCGCGTGGGGTTGGAGCGCCTGGGCCCAATGCTGGATACGACGCAGCGTTGGGAGCGTGAATTGAACGAGGATGAGCAGCAGGCGCTGGCATTGGCCCGCGTGATCATCCACAAGGCGCCCTGGGTGCTGATCGATGAAGTGCTCGATTCGCTGGATGATGCGACGCTCGATCAGGTCGTCGACATATTCACCAAGGATCTCCCGCAGTCCAGTGTCATACTCATCGGCCGCACCGACGCGCATCATTTCTTTTCGCGGGTTCTGCATCTGGTCGTAGATCCCACCGCAAAGAAATTGCCGCTCCCTGCGCCCATACCTGCCGCACTCCAGTTGAGTCATTGACATGCGCAAAAAGCAAATCTTGAGCCCGGCCGCTCTCGCCGCATTACCCGACGAGGATCTGCTCGAAGCGGTGCAAAGACAAACCTTTGGCTTTTTTTGGGAAGCGGCGCATCCCGTAAGCGGTCTTGCGCCCGACAGGTGCAAGACCGTCGCGGGACCTGCGGACGATCTGATCACCACCGGCGGTTCGGGGTTCGGCATCATGGCGATCATCGTGGCGGCCGAGCGCGGCTGGGTCACTCGCGCGGCGGCCGCGGAACGGCTGGTCCACATGCTGGATCTGCTGAGCCGGGCGACCTGCTATCACGGCGTTTTTCCGCATTTCATGAACGGGCGCACGGGCGTCACCATTCCCTTTACTCGCAAGGACGATGGCGGTGACTTGGTTGAGACTTCATTTCTGATCATGGGGCTTTTGTGCGCGCGCGAATATTTCGGCCGCGACACGCCCACGGAGTCCAAGATCCGGGGACTCGTCGACTATGTGTGGCGAGACGTGGAGTGGGATTGGTACTCGCAAGGCGGTCACCGTGTACTGCAATGGCACTGGAGCCCGAACAATGGCTGGGCGCTCGGCTTGGATATCCGCGGGTGGAACGAATGCCTGATAACCTACGTCTTGGCCGCATCCGCCCCGTACTACGGCATCGACGCCAGCGCCTACCACACAGGGTTCACCGTCGGCCGGCATTTTCTCAACGGCAATTCCTACCACGGCATTCCCTTGCCGCTGGGAATGCCTTATGGCGGACCATTGTTTTTTGCACATTATTCATTTTGCGGCCTCGACCCGCGCGGCCTGAAGGACAGCTATGCGGACTACTGGCGGCAAAACGTCAACCACGTACGCATCAATCACGCCCACTGCGAGAAGAATCCGCTGCATCACAAGGGCTACGGCACATCCTGCTGGGGACTGACCTCGAGCGACGGTCCCGAAGGTTACGCGGCGCACTGCCCCGCAAACGACGACGGCACCCTATCGCCGACTGCCGCGCTATCGAGCATGCCCTATGCGCCAAAGGAGGCGATCCAGGCCATTCGTCATTTCCTCACCGTTCATGGCGACAAGATTTGGGGCCGGTTTGGATTCGTCGATGCATTTTGCGCGGCAAAGGATTGGTACGCCGATACGTATCTTGCCATCGACCAGGGACCCATCGTCGTCATGATCGAGAATTACCGCACCGGCCTTCTATGGAAGCTGTTCATGAAGGCGCCGGAAATTCAAAAGGGATTGCGTGCGTTGAGCTTTACAGGGACAGGGTCCTCTAGCTGATGGAAACGCTGGAGGGCTGGATAGAGCGGCAATACCGGCATAGCGCGGTCGCGTTGATGCGCAGCGTCTCGCCTGTCGGCATCGTCAAGCATCGGCCGGGTTTCGCGCAGACGGTGAGGCCGCGAAAAGGCTCCATCGTCGCATCGCCGGTGCTGGGCGCCTATGATCCTGAACCGGATTACTTCTTCCACTGGTACCGTGATTCCGCCGTCGTCGTCGATGCCCTGCGCATCCTCTTCGAGGACCCGAGCGTCGAGTGCCACGCCCTTACGCATTTTGCCGACTTCGTTCAGTTCAGCTTGTCGCTTCAAGAGCTCGACGGCCGCATCTTGAGCGAATCTTCATCATGGCGAGATGCGATTGCACCGGACTATCGACAGTATGTCCGCACGGACCATGACCTCTCGGCCGCGCACGGCGAGGCGGTCGAGGGCGAGACGCGCGTCAACCCGGACGGCACTCTCGATCTGTCCAAGTGGCCGCGGCCGCAAAATGATGGCGCATCGATGCGCGCAATCACGCTGTTGCGGTGGCGGCAGAGTGCGCACTTCGACAACGGACTCAATCAGGCAGTCGATGCCCTGCTGGGAGCCGATCTTGGATTTACGCGCCGGCACTGGCGCGAACCGTGTTTCGATATTTGGGAAGAGGAAAAAGGGCTTCACTACTACACCTTGCGCGTGGCCGCGGCGGCGCTCGAAGCCGGCGCGGGCTGGTTCGAACAGCGCGAAGACGGTGCCGCTGCCCAAGCCTGCCGCTCCGACGCGGCCGAGATCCTGCATATTCTCGATGGGTATTGGCGGGAAGATTTGCGATTTTACCGGTCGCGGGTACTGGAATCGAACGCACCGTCGGCCAAGGAACTCGACATCTCTGTCATATTTGCCGCCGTGCATGCGGCCGGCAGCGGCGCGAGCCATTCCGTACTCGATCCCCGCATGCATGGCACGCTGGCAACGCTTGAAGCGCTTTTTGATGCAGAATATGCCATCAATCGAAACCGCGAAAACAGGGCGCCGGCCATGGGCCGCTATGCGGGCGATGTTTATTATTCGGGCGGCGCCTATTATTTTTCAACGCTGGCGGCCGCGGAGTTCTGCTTCCGGGCGGCGCTTAAGTCACCGGCGATGGAATCGCTGGTGGCACGCGGAGACGCATTCCTCGCCACCGTACGTGCGTTTACGCCTCCCAGCGGCGAAATGTCCGAACAGTTTGATCAGCGGACGGGCGTCCAACGATCTGCGCAGCAGCTGGCGTGGAGCTATGCGGCGTTCATCTCCTGTGTCGAGGCGCGCCGGCAAGTCATGCAAGGTAGCGCATAGGCAGCGCTTCGCCCGCGGCGACAGAGGGCTGCGGCAGCCGCAGCAGTTCCGCGAAAGAAGCCGCAGGAACCGCAGCGCTCATCAGAAATCCTTGGATGGCATCGCAGGTCTCTGCCTGCAGAAATTGCAGCTGCGCGAGCGTCGTGACGCCTTCGGCGACGATCTTGAGATCGAGACTGTGGCCAAGCGCGATGATGGCCCGCACAATCGCTGCATCCTCCGGATCTTCACTGATGTCGGCCACGAAAGAGCGGTCGATCTTCAGAGTGTCGAGCGGAAAGCGCTTTAAATAGTTCAACGAACAATAGCCCGTCCCGAAGTCATCGACGGCGAGCGCGAATCCGAACTCCTTGAGCGCGAGCAGCGAGCGGCGTCCGGCTTCCGCATCGCGCATCAAAACACCTTCGGTGAGTTCCAGTTCAAAAAGCGACGGCGACAGATTCGCCTGGATGACGGTATCGGTCAGCCGCATCAAGGCTTCCGGATGCATGAAGTCGCGGCCGGATACATTCACCGCAATGTGCGGCATTACCAAGCCCTCGCCGCGCCATTGGGCAAGATCGCGGCATACCCGCTGCAGCGCCCACTTGCCGATGTCGCCGATAAGCCCCGTTTCCTCGGCCACAGCGATGAAATCGGCGGTCGGAATCTGGCCTCGGTCGGGATGGAACCAACGCAGCAGCGCCTCTCCGCCCAGCAAGCCAAGTGTTCGTGCGTCGTACTTCGGCTGGTAGTACACCTCGAGACTCGAATTCTCCACCGCCTTCCTCAGCTCCATCTCCAGCGACAATCGCTTCAAGGCGCGCGCATTCACGATGCTGTCATAAACGCGAAGCTGATTCCGGCCGCTCGACTTGGCTTCGTACATCGCTCCTTCGGCGTTCTTCAGCAGACTTTGCACATCATCGCCGTGTGCCGGAAATGTCGCGATACCGATGCTTGGCGTCACCACCAGCTCGTAGCTGGCCTGTAGAAAGGGCGCCGCGTGCGCGGACAATATTTTTTGCGCGGCCTGCTGCGGTTGCGCGGCATCGGACCCCGTGAGTACCACAATGAACTCATCACCGCCCACGCGCGCGATCTGCGCTTGCACGCCTTCAATGCCATCCTGGTCCAACGTGGATTGCAGCCTCTCCGCAACCTGGCGCAGAAGCGCATCGCCCGTCCCGTGCCCCAATGTGTCGTTGATGCGCTTGAATTGATCCAGATCCAAATAGAGCAATGCCAGATGCCGATGGCGGCGGCGAGCCTCGGCCAGCGACTGAGCCAGGTAATCGCGGATCCATTCCCGATTCGGAAGCCCGGTCAGCGCATCGAAATACGCCAATCGATGGATCCGGGCGTCCGCCTCCTTGCGTGCGGTAATATCTCGAATGATGGCCAACACTTGGCCGGTGGAATTGGGTAAGTACCGGCATTCAAAGTGCCGCATCGACCGTGCCCCGCCTTCCAGCGCAAACTCGAACACCGCCGGTTCGCCCCGCAGCGCCGAGCTCAGACAATCCATGGCGTGGCCGTGCGTGATTTCGGGAATGAGCTCGAAAATTGATGTCGGATCTGTTTCTTGCGGCGTTCGGCGCAATCCTGCGAGGGGGCTGAAGCAATGTCCGATTGCGCCAACGCCGTTGACCAAAAGGATGCCGTCGGGGATTGCCTTGAGCAGGGCTGCATTTTTTTGTTCGCTGAACCGCAGCGCCTCGATGGTGCGTGCGCCGCGCATCACGTAGCGAATGCGGTGTGTCAGCAGCGTCCAGTTGATCGGCTTTACCAAGAAATCGGTTGCCCCGGCCTCATAGGCACGATCGATCGACAAAGTGTCGTCGCATCCGGTAACCATCACAATGGGCAGGTCTGCGCCGCCCGGCAGGGACCGAATATTGGCGCAGGCTTGGTACCCATCGCCCGCCGCCATTTCCACGTCCAGCAGCGCGATATCCGGCATGCGCAAGGCGCAAGCGGCGACAGCAGCGTCGCCGCCCGATACGATTTGCACCGCGAACCCGGCGTCATTCAGCATGACGCACGCAATCTCGCGCAAGATCGCGTCGTCATCGGCAAGCAGCACGCGCACGGGTGTAATCGGCTTGTTCATGCGGATTTGCGCATCTCCATCTGCAACTCGCCGCGCACCCGGGCGTGCAGCGTTTGGATCTGCGTGTAGATCTGGCGCGCCGCGGTAAACTTTTCCGCGCGTGCGGCGTCCTCCAAATCTCGGCACAATTTGGCCAAACCATGTGCGCCGACATTGCCGTTATAAGAGCGCCAAGCGTGAGCTGCGCGTGCCAGGTCGGCAGCACTGCCTGCGCTCAAAGATTGTTCGATCGTGGCAACGAGCGCGCGCGAGTCCAACAGGTACAGCTCGCCAATGTGCGTGAGCATGTCCTTCGGACCGCGATTCGGCAAAGCGCGCAACGCATCCAAGGTCGCGCCATCGAGTACAGGTTCCTGCGGCGGCGTGGGCAATGCCGACGGCCGCAGAGAATTGCTTCCAAGCCATCGTGAGAGAATAGCGTGCAGCGCCTCGCGCCTGAAGGGCTTGGCCAGATGATCGTCCATTCCGGCCGCCAGGCAAGCGGCGCGGCCCGTACTCGTCACGTCTGCGGTGAGGGCGATGATCGGGATATGAATTCCGGGAGGCTCGCGGCGGCGCACTGCTGCTGTCGCCGAGAATCCATCCATCACCGGCATCTCACAGTCCATCAAGATGGCATCGAACGACCGCGTTTCCAGAAACTGCAGGGCTTGCTGACCGTGGTGCGCGGTCTGCACTTCCAGGCCCAACGAGGTCAGCATGCCGATCGCCACTTCACGATTCAGAGGCTGATCTTCAACCACTAAAATGCGGCCTGTCAGGGGCGCCAGCGTCCCCGCAGGCTTCTTCAGAGCAATCGTGCGCTCGGCAAGGGGCGTACCGGCGTTCCCGTCGCCGCTCAGCGCGCGATACAACTCTTCGAGCCGCAGGGGTTTGGTAATCTCCGTATCAAACTGCGACGCGCCTGATGCGCCGTCCGAACCGAAACTAACGAAGCTGAGCAGGCGAACCGTGCGTAAACCCTCCCCTAGGCGGCCGCACACTTCCTTCCAGAGGCCTGTCGTGCCGGCAATCGATTCATCATTGATGACCACGGCGTCATAGACCGCGCCGGTCGACGCGCTCAATGCCTCTGCCAGTGAGGCGACTTCCGTGGTACGGCCCGACCACGCCCTCAAGGTCCTGCCGATCAGCATGCGGGCTGCCGCATTGTCGTGCACCACGAGCACCCGCAAGCCGTTGAGGCTGCGTGCCGGCGCCGGCAATTGCGCCGGCGAATCCGCAAGCGGCACGGAGAGTTCAAACGAGAATGTAGAACCTTCGCCCGGCGCACTGCTCACCGCGAGCCGGCCTCCCATCAGTTCGACGAGCTGCCGCGAAATCGCCAGGCCAAGCCCGGTGCCGCCGAAACGGCGCGTCGTCGACGCATCTTCCTGCGCGAATTTATCGAATATTTTGGCCTGATTTTCCGGCGCGATGCCTATCCCGGTATCTGCCACCTGGATACGGACCTTGAGGTGGCCGCTTTCTGATCCCAGCAGTTCCAGACGCACGATGACTTCGCCGCGCTCCGTGAATTTAAGCGCATTGCCGCCGAGATTGACCAGTACCTGGCGCAGACGTACGGCGTCCAGCTTTACCCGCGGCAGCACCGCTGCCGGCGAATCGCAGAGCAGCTCAATACCCTTGGTCGCGGCGCGTGCGGCCAACATCTCGACCGTCTGATCGACCAGTTCGATCAGATCGCAGTCGACCGGGTCCAGCTGCAATCTGCCGGCCTCGATCTTCGAGAAATCGAGCACATCATCCACGATGGCCAACAGCGAATCTGCCGAGCGATGAATGGCTTCGGCAAATCGCCTCTGCGAGGGATCGATGGGTGTATCGAGCAGCAAACTTGTCATGCCGAGAACGCCATTCATGGGAGTTCGCAATTCATGGCTCATGCGGGCCACGAAGTCGCTCTTGGCGCGGCTTAAGACCTGCAGCTGTTGATTGCGCTCCTCGAGCTCGTGTGTCCTCAATCGCACCGTGTGTTCAAGCTCGCGGCTGTAGCGCAGCTCGCGTTCACGACGTTGACGCTGAAAGCGCCACAGATAAGCGAGTATTGCCGCCGCGGCCAGCACGTACAATATGCGCGCCGCCAGGGTATTCCAGGGAGCCGGCGCCACGTGCACGGGAATGCTCAATCCATCGGTGCTCCAGACGCCGTCGGCATTCGCGGCGCGGACTTTGAAAACGTAATTCCCGGCATCCAAGTTGGCATATGTGGCGCGGTGCATGGTTCCTGCATCGATCCAGCCGTTGTCGAAGCCTTCAAGCCGGTAGGAGTAGTGATTGTCGGCGGGCGAGGTGAAATCCAATGCGGAGAAATCCAAGGTGACAAGTTTGTCATCGTAGGCCAATGCCAACGGACGAGTCGCGTTGGGAAGCTCTTGTGCGGCGATCGGCTGATTGAGCTTCGAAGCCGTGGTAAGAACGATGCGCGGCGCCGGTCCGTCGGAAGCCATGAGGTCGGGCGAAAAAGCATTGAAGCCATGATTGCCGCCGAAGTACAAGATGCCCTCGGCGCTGCGGAAGTGCGCGTTGCTGTTGAATTCTTCGTCTTGAAGGCCGTGAACCTGATGGAATAGCTTGACGGAATGCAACCGTGGATCAAATCGCGCCAGGCCGTTGTTGGTGCTCAGCCACAAGCGCCCTTCGCGATCCGATTCGATTCCGTAAACCACCTGGCTCGGCATCCCACTGAGTCCTGATTGGTTTTCGAAACGCACGGATTCCGGCTTCGCTGAAGTGCCGATGACGCGATCAAGGCCTCCGTCCGCTGTCCCCACCCACAAATCGCCATGCTGATCTATGTGCAGCGCGTATACAGTATCGTCGCTGAGACTCTTAGGGTCGCGATCATCGCGGCGGTAAGCGTAAAACCGCCCGGACTTGCGTTCAAAAAGATTGAGTCCTCCACCCTCCGTGCCGATCCAGAGATTACCGAGTGCGTCCTCCACGATTGCACCGGCCTTCGAGCTGCTGAGTGAGTTCGCTGCCGCTGCTCCAAATGGATAGCGCGTGATCTTGTCGGTCACCCGATCGATGCTGGCTAGACCGCCTCGGAAAGTACCGACCCAGAGTATGCCGAGCCGATCTTCGTACAATGACATGATGCCGTCGGCCGGCAGCGTGGCCGAATCTCCTGCGGTTGCGCGATAAACGCGCAGCTTGCCGCTGGCCAAATCGAGTCGGTCGAGTCCGCCGGACATGGTACCGATCCACAAGGATCCCTGATGATCATTGAGCAGCGCCATGACGCGGCCATCCGAGAGCTGCGGACCCAGGCCGCCGGCTTTTTCCGCGCCATACTGGTGCTCGCGCCCGGTACGGCCATCGATCTCGATCAGCCCGGCGCCAATCGTGCCCACCCAAAGGTTTCCGGCGTCGTCATCCGCGAAGGATTCAACCAGCGTGGCGTTGAACGCGTCGCTGAAATAGTGACCCAACAGCCAGCTTCGTGGATTCCAGTGACTGGCGCCGCCCGCGCGCGTTCCAACCCAGAGCACGCCGCCGCGATCTTGATACAGAGACAATGCATCACTGTCACGCAAACTTTGAGGATTGTTGGCATCGTGACCGTACCGGATGAAAGACTCCGAATTTTGATCATATAAATCCAGTCCATCGGCGGTCGCAACCCACACGCGCTTCGCGTCGTCTTCCAGCACCGCCCAAACGTGGTCATGGCTCAGCGAGTGAGGATTGCTCGCGTCGTGCCGAAATACCGTGAACACGTTGGCATGCAGATCCAGCCGAGCGAGACCGTCATTAATCGTGCCGATCCACAGCACCCCGTTGTGATCTTCGCGGATGGCGTGAACTCGTGAGTCGCGAATTTTTGCGGCGCTCATGGCATCGCCGTAAGTGATAAATCCGTCGGTTATCGCATCGTAGCGGCTGAGTCCACCGTCGGAGCCAACCCAAATTCGACCTTCCCGATCGGAATAAAGCGCACCGATGGCGTCGGAGGGTAGTGAATGGATATCGGAGTCGCGGTGCCGAAAATGTCGTACTGAACCCGTCTGGGGGTCCAGAACGTCAAGCCCGTGATCCTTGGTGCCGGCCCAGATAAACCCTCTGGCGTCGATCAGCAGCGCGCGCACTCGGTCGCTGGCCAGCGATTCCATGCGCTTTGGATCGTGTCTGAATTGCTGGAACGTCTCGGTCGCCCGCTCCCAGCGCGCTACGCCTCCGCCATCTGTCGCAAGCCAAAGATCGCCATGGGAGTCTTCGGCTATCGACCAGACGTAGTCGCTGGCCAACGCATGTTCGTTGCCGCGCTCGCGGCGAAACTGCCGAACGGTATAGCCGTCGTAGCGATTTAGCCCCGCTTCCGTCGCAAGCCAAACGTAGCCCTGTGAGTCCTGCAGGATGCTGTTGATGGTGCTCATCGAGAGTCCATCGCGCATCGTCAAATGCTCGAAATACATCGGGCGTATCGCAGGAATCGGCGCGCCAGCAACCGCGGCTGGGCCAATGGCCGCCGCCGCTACGCAGGCGATCAGAATGCTCATTATGCGCCTGCGGTTCCGCATCGAATGCCCTATTTATTCTGGCTGTGGAACATCGGCGCCCGTGTATCCTTCACTCCATGCGTAGCCTTCGCTCCATGCGTAGCCTTCGCTCCATGCGTAGCCCTCACTCCACGCATAGCCTTCGCTCCACGCATAGCCCTCGCTCCATGCATAACCGCTGCTCGCCGTGTATGAGCCATTCCACAGCAAGCCATCAAGGAGCAGCGGCACGCCCTTCAAGAGGCTGCCGACCAGCGGGATGTTCGACACTAAGTTGCCGATGCCGCCCAGCAACGATTGCAGCGGGTTGGGTTGTGCTGCGGCCGACACTTGCATGATGTAGAAATTGCCGTTGGAATCTTCGTTTGCGCGGCCGCCGTAGTGTTGCAGACCTGCGAGATCGAGTTGCACATTGAGGCCCTGATTTGCACATCCCGATGCGTTGCTATACGCGGCGGCGTGCGCGTCCACCAAGCCCGCGCCCTGCTGGAATACGGTGTAAGCCAATTTTCCGGCTGAATTGACCGCCGGACGTGCGCCGGACATCAAGCGGCACTTCACCTGATCCGGCGTCAACGAGGGATTCACCTGCAGCATCAACGCCACCACACCGCTGACCGTCGCGGCTGCCTGCGACGTGCCGGACATGGTCATGTCGCTGTAGGGCTCAGTGATCCAACTCGGATGCGCGCCGGCCAGTGTGCCGTTGTCGGGCGCATAAGCCATGCTGTGGCCACCCATTCCGACCACGTCGGGCTTCACGAATCCCTCGAAGGTCGGACCGGCCGACGAAAACGAAGCCAATCGGTACTGTTTCGGCTGCATCGGATAGTAATTGTCCGTCACGGCACCGACGGTAATGACGTAAGGGATATTGCCCGGCGCATTGATCGATAAGGGATCCGGGCCGCGGTTGCCGGCTGCAGTGACCACCACGATTCCCGACGCCCATGCAGCCATCACCGCCTGATTGAGCGGATCCTGCCAGTAGGGCCCGGAGGGCGGCGCACCCAAGGACAGGTTGAGCACGCGAATTCCATAGCGTTGCCGCTGTTGGATGACCCATTGAACGCCGCTGATGACATCGGAATAAAGACCCTGGCCGTTGCCATCCAATGCTCGCACCGAGACCAGGTTGACGCCGGGCGCAACGCCTTGGTATCTGCCCGTGGTTGCGAGGCCGCTGCTGGCTATGATCGATGTGACGTGTGTGCCGTGGCCATAGGGATCGCTGATGTTACGGCTGTAAGGCGCCCACAGGGACGTCGAGTAGTATTGCGGATTCTGACGCGCCAAAATCACATCGTACTGTGCCAGCACGCGACCAGTCCCACCTGGCGCGTTCTGCAGCGGCCCCTCTTGATTCCATAACCCGGAATCAAGGACCGCCACCGTCACACCACGGCCGGTCATGCCACCGACGTGCATATTGGCGGCGTCTACTTCGCTCGGATAGTAGGTTTCGGGCAGTGCACCCAAGGAACTCGCAACAACTGCCGTGTCATTGTAGATGTGCAGCTGCGAAACCGGCTCGGCACGCAACGCAGCCATCTCACGTTCATCGAGTGACGCGGCAACGGCGCGGATGACACTCAGATCGCCGGTCACCACGCCGCCCGCGCGCAACACGGCATCGCGCGCCGCATCGGCGCTCAACGATTGCACAATGTAACGCTGCCGCGGGGAAACCGCCGCAACGCCCAAATGGGCTGGTAACGATGCCAAGCTTGGCTTTGATGCCGCCGCGTGCGTTGCTGCATTCGCTGCGGGAGCATTCGCCAAGGGGGCAGCGCCACGGTGGTTCGACGCCGTCAGAAACAGCGCGACTCCCAGCACGCCTGCCGACAGTAACCAAAGCGGGCGGCGGTATCTTCGTGACATGTTGCGTTCTTCCAGTTGCTAAAGCAGCACTTTTAGTACGCAACATTCTCCGCGATTCGGCCCGTCTAAAAATAGCGACACCCACCATAACACGCGTGATCCACGTCTCAATTATCAAGCCCGCGCCGCATATGTAAACACCGATGCAAATGCCGCAGCAACGATTCGTAGTAGCGCGGCGGCAGCGCACAGCATAATGGAAACGCGAATGCGAAACAGTCGACGCGCCGATGAGAGTCTGCGTGAGCAGACAGGCTCTCAGGGCTTCAATATTTTGTTTGTCACGATGACGGTGATCAGCGCGGTGATGAGGGATATTAAAACAGTGATGGTGACGCCAATGACGCCGTCCCTGTGCTCGCGATACCACAGATCCATCCGTCCCCGCCGTGTATGAAGGCGTATGGCGCGATCCGCGCCTGCAAACGTGACGGCCGCGTAAAACATTCCATCGCTGCGCCGCGCGTAGGTGATGAGACGCCGGTATTGCAGATACCGAAGCGGCAGTTCGAGCTTTGCGGTGATCAGCTTGGCGCGAATTTCTTCCGGGAACTCAGATGCATCGAGACTTTGAAGCTTTCCGTCCATGTGCCAGGCCTCGCCCTCGCGCAACGGATGCATGGCCAGCCACAGCAACTGCTCGCGGGAAACCTGCATATCCTCATCGATGTTCTCGCGGTAGTAATACAAGCCGTGCAGGATGCGATCTTCGTCGTCTCTGCTCATTTGAGGTGGTGTCTCATAATCTAAAGTGGCAACATGCGGACGATGGGGAATGACAATAACATCGAACCGATAGTACATCGGCGGCGGCGGCACACCCAGTGGGCATTGGCGCTGGTTCTATGTCTGGTTGCCGGCGATACGCTCGCTGCCAGCATCCTGTTCATCGGCAACAGCTTTACCTTTGGCTTTGGCTCGCCGGTGCGCTACTACCGCGCCGAAACCGTCACCGATCTCAATGGCGGCGGACAAGGCGGCGTACCCGCATTGTTCAAGTCGTTTACGGCCCAAGCCGGCCTGACCTACGACGTCTACCTCGAAACCGAGCCCGGCGTCGGCATTGATTGGCACTTGGATCACAAGCTTGAGGTGATCGGTCAACGCTCGTGGGATGCCGTGGTCATGCACGGATACAGCACGTTGGATCCCAAAAAACCCGGCGACCCGAACCTTTTGATCGAGAACGTCCGACAAATGGCACAGTTCCTGCGTACCAAGAATGCCAAAGCCGACATTCGCATCATGGCTACCTGGCCGCGGGCCGACCAGACCTATCTGCCCAAGGGTACATGGTACGGCAAGCCGATTGACGCAATGGCCCGCGATGTTCGCGGCGGATACGATCGAGCCGCCGCGACGCTGACCGGCATCAAGGTCGTACCCGTGGGCGACGCCTGGGTGCGGGCGATGCGTACGGATGTGGCGGACGCCAACCCATACGACGGAATCGACGCCGGCAAGATCAATTTGTGGACCTACGACGGCTACCACGCCAGCACCTACGGTTATTACCTGGAAGCGTTGGTGCTGTTCGGCAACATCACCGGCCGGGACCCGCGGTCTCTCGGCGATGACGAGTGCTCAGGCTTCGAACTGGGCCTTTCCGGCGCGCAAGTCGGCGCGCTTCAGCAAGTGGCGTTCGATCAATTGGCGGCCGAAGGCACATTGAACCCCGCGGCCGCGAAACCGGCGGGCAAAACCGCGTTGCCCACCCGGTGCAGTGCCTCGCGTTAAGGCAAATTTGTATCCGAATCCGTTAAGATGCTTGCAACAACATGAGGTCGACAACAATGCGGCGTTCGATAACTTTCGCCCTGGGCTGTTTCCTGCTTGCCACACCGCTCTATGCGGCCCTAAAGCCCGGCGCTCAGGCGCCCGACTTCACCACCCAGGCGACGCTTGCCGGCAAGCCGTTTACGTTTTCCCTCGCTGATGCGCTCAAGAACGGACCGGTAGTCCTGTATTTCTATCCGGCCGCCTTCACCAAGGGGTGTACCGTCGAGGCACATGACTTTGCCGAAGCCACGGACAAATTCAAGGCCATGGGCGCCACGGTGATCGGCGTGTCGCATGACACCATCGATGTACTGAATAAATTCTCCGTCAGCGAGTGCCGCAACAAATTCGCGGTGGCCTCGGACGCAGACAAAAAAATATCGAAGGCCTATGATGCGACGCTGTTTTTCACATCGTACTCGAGCCGTACCTCGTACGTGATTGCTCCCAACGGCGCGATAATTTACGAGTACACGGCGCTAAACCCGGACAAGCACGTCGAAAACACCATGGCGGCCATTGCGAGCTGGCGGGCGGAGCACAAGAAGGGAGGTTAGGCCCTGTGCAGAGTTTGACCCCGTGGGCGAGACGAGCCTCACAGTCTGCAGGCACCGTCCTGTGTATTGGCGCGCCGTCCGGCTAGAATCCGCCCAAATAAGGGAGCGCATTCATGGTTACCGTCGTCGTTCTGACCTTTTTGATCATCGCCCTGCTGGCCTATGTGGTCGGCGTCTATAACGGACTGGTGCGCGTCGGGGCCTCGGTCAAGCTCGCCTGGTCGAACATCGACGTGCTGCTCGTTCAGCGCCACGATGAATTGCCGAAGCTGGTTGAAGTATGCCGCCAATACATGGAGTTCGAGCGCGATACCCTCGAGCGTGTAACCAAGGCGCGCAACGCCGTCGATGCGGCGCGCAGTTCGGGCAACGTGAACTCGGTCGGTGCGGCGGAACAGGAATTGCGCGCAGGCCTCGGCGGGCTCTATGCGGTCGCCGAGCGCTATCCTGACCTCAAAGCCAACGAGGCGTTTCGCCAGCTGCAGGCGCGAATCAGCGGATTGGAGACCGCCATTGCGGATCGGCGGGAGATCTACAACGATTCGGTGAATGCCAACAACGTCCGGCTGCAGACCTTTCCCGATGTGCTGGTGGCGGGCTTTGGAGATTTTCACCCCGCCAAGCTGCTGCAATTCTTGAGCGAGGAAAAGTCAGACGTGGACGTGAAGGCACTGTTCGCGCGCTGAACATGGAACTCGCCCACCGCCATGGAAAATTCAACCATTGTCCACTACTGGCTTGCTGCCGGGGTCTTAGCCGCGGTCGCGTGCTGGACTCTTTATAAGTTCGCCGCCAGCATCCGGCGCGATCGGTATCTCGAAGACACCCCTCTTGTCAGGATTCGCTCAGCGGCGCAAGGTTACGTCAAGGTCTTCGGGCGTGCCAAAGCGGCGTCCGGCGATGCGACGGTTGCACCCTTAAGTTCGCGGCCTTGCGTATGGTGGAGCTACAGTGTCGAAGAGAAACAGCGCAATGCCAAGGGAGAGACGACCTGGCGCTCCATTGACAGCGCAAGCAGCATCACTCCGTTCGTGCTGGCGGACGCCGATGGTGAATGCTTGGTGGGGCCCATCAATGCCGAAATCACGCCGACCAGCCATGATGTCTGGTTCGGGGACTCCCCCTCGCCTTCCGGCCCGCCGAATGCTTCCCGAGGATTCATGAGTAGCGCCGACTATCGATACACCGAGCGGATCCTCTGCGTCGGCGATCAACTGTCGGTGGCCGGCGAACTGCGCTCGAACTCGGACATACAGACCAGCGATGCCGCGAGCGTGGCGCTGTTGCGTCAGTGGAAATTGGATCAGCCTGCATTGCTGGCGCGGTTCGACCAAAATCACGACGGCAAGATTGATGCCGCGGAATGGGAGGCTGCGCGCCGCGAGGCCGCAGCCGAGTCTCAAGCGCACGCCCTGCAATCATCCATTGTTCGCACCAGCTGTATCGGCGAACCCACTCATGGCGAACCCTTCCTGATCGCCCCCATGGACTCGAAACATCTGGTGATGCGCGAGAAGCTCTTCGCGGCGATGTTCTTCACGATCGGCGTCCTCAGCGCCGGATTCTGCGCGTGGGCGGCCGAGCACGCGCGCGCACTGGCGTCGCTCTAGGCTCCTAAGTGGCGCAGCGCGGGCCACGTCCATATTGGGAGGCATTTACACCGAAGCTCCTCATTGTTTGGCGCGAAGGCCGAATCAAAAAATTCTGGCGCAGCGATGCTCTGGCGGGATTGACCGTTGCCATCGTGGCGCTGCCCCTCGCCATGGCTTTAGGGATCGCAAGCGGTGCGTCGCCCAACCAAGGTTTGGTCACTGCGGTGATCGCCGGATTCCTGATCTCACTGCTCGGCGGATCGCGCGTGCAGATCGGCGGGCCGACCGGTGCGTTTGTCGTCATTGTCGCCGGTATCATCGCCGCGCACGGTTACGCCGGATTGGTTTTGGCCACCCTGCTCGGTGGATTCATTCTCATTGCCGCCGGTTACGCCGGCGTTGGCCGGTTGATTCGTTTCATTCCGATGCCCGTGGTCACTGGGTTCACGGCCGGCATCGCGGTCATCATTGCCTCGAGCCAGGTGGGCGATTTTCTGGGCCTCACCACGGGTAAGTTGCCCGCGGAGTTCATACCGAAGTGGGCAATGTACCTGGGGGCGCTGCGGTCCATCAGCCTTTTCGCATTCGGTGTCGGCGGCTCAACGCTGCTCATGATCGTCCTCCTCAGGCGATTTGCGCCGCAACTGCCGGCCTTCCTCATAGCGCTGTTCGTGGCTTCCCTGGCGGTCGCGCTGCTGCATCTGCCCGTGGCCACGGTAGGCGATCGCTTCCCGGCGATGCCCACAGGAATACCGGCACCGCACATGCCGCACATATCGCTGGCATTGATTCAGCATCTGCTGCCGGCCGCATTCACCATCGCCTTTCTGGCCGGTATGGAAGCGTTGTTGTCGGCGACGGTTGCAGACGGTATGACCGGGTACAGCCATCGCTCCGGGCAGGAACTCGTCGCACAAGGCGTTGCAAACATTGCCTCGGCCTTGTTCGGCGGTCTGCCCGCAACCGGGGCCATCGCCAGAACGGCCACCAATATTCGCGCAGGCGGACGCACGCCGTTGGCGGGAATTTTCCACGCACTGTTTCTGTTGATCTTCTTACTGGTCGCCGGCAAGTTGATTTCCCACGTGCCGATGGCCGCACTGGCAGCCATCCTGCTCGTGGTCGCCTGGGGCATGAGCGAGGTCGAACGTTTCAGGACCCTGCTGAGGATGGATGCGGGCGAGCGCGCCTTGTTGTTGCTGACCTTCGGCCTGACCGTGCTGGTGGATCTTACCGTCGCCATTGGTGTGGGAGTCACCCTGGCCTCGCTGCTTTTCATGGCACGGATGAGTGGCACCGCAGGTCTGCAGTCGGATGAGCTCAGCATCGATGACCCCACGCAGCGCGCCTCGTTGCCCAAGGGTGTGGAAGTGTTTCGCTTTGCCGGACCGATGTTTTTCGGTGTCGCCCGTGAAATGCTGGATACCCTGCATCGAACGGGCCGTTCGCCCACGACCATCATCCTGCGCATGGAATTGGTGCCCTACATTGATTCCAGCGGCGCGAGTGCCCTGGAAGCCTTTGTCGGGCAGGCCCACGCCGAGGGCACCAAGGTCATTCTCTGCGATCTACGCGAACAACCGGCCATGCTGCTCGCGAAGATATGGGAGAGGTTTCTGGGCGCGGAGCGGGTGACGACATTTCAAGCGGCATTGGATCGAGTTTCCACTATTTGATCTTTGCGACGCGCCCTTGCGTTGGGTATTTTTGAAATTGCAGTGCGTCGTGCCCCGGAACCACGCGATCGACAGAGCCCGCGAGCTGAATCATGCGCTCCTGAGCCTTGATATTCGCCGGGTGATCTGCGTCGCTGAACGTCGCGCTCGCCTTGTGCTCACTCAAGTTGCGGTAGAAATAGACATTGTCTGACGCAAGCACATAGGGCAGCTTGCCATCGACACGCATGTATTGGGACGCAAAGGTGTGCCGAGAGCCGACGTACGTGCGAATTCCCGGAATGATCTCCACATTATCGCCGTCCACCAGGCGCAACCGTCCCTCGGTGTTGAGTTTGACCAGTTGCTGGATATCATCGGGATCGATACCGCCGCTTTGGCCGCCGGTTTGCCATGCATCTGCGGTGTAATAACGAAACTCGTCCTTTTGAATCCACACCGTCGCGTTGGGAAACAGATCGATGCCCCCCATGTGATCCCAGTGCGCATGGCTGATCACGATATCGGTGATGTCCTGCGGGTTCACGCCGGCTTGCCGCACCGCCTCGTCGGGTCGCAGATAATCCGTGATGGTCCATTGCTTGAACCAACGCTCGCGGTGAAACCCGCTGTCAAACAGGATGTTGCGGCCACCGCCGCGAATGAGCCAGACGACAAAGTCGACGTCGACTTTGTCGTCCTTTGGACCGCCCACCACCAGGGCACTGACCGGAATTCCGGGAGAAACGCCGTAGCGTATGGCCTCGATAGAGTACTCGGGCGGCGCCTTCGCCAGATATGCCTTGGTCTCATCGCCGACGACGGCAATCAGGTTGCCCATCGTGAGGTTGGCAGCGGGAGCGGCGGCCGGCTCTTCGGCTTTGCACCAGTCCATGGCGACACCGAAGGTCAGAATCGCGGCCACCGCGAAAATAGCTTTCAGCATGAAGCTCCCCTTGCATCTTTGTTCTTGGGACATTATAGCGCCGCCCATCGATTACAATATGTGGTCAATGAGCACCTACCGATTGAAGCCCGCGGTAAGAACATGTCTCGCGCTATTGCAGCTGACAATCTTGGGTAGCTGCACGCAGATGCCGTACGGTCTTGCTTCGCGGCTCGCCACCAAGCCATACCTGCAAATGCCGCCGCTGGCCGACGGCAAAATCCCGCTGCTTCTGTCTGAAACAGGCGTCTTCAGCGATACCGCGAGGCGGATCCCGAATGCTGGGCTTATTCCCTACGAACTGGTCGTCGCTTTTTGGTCGGACGGGGCCGATAAATCACGCTGGATTGCATTACCGAGCGGAAAAATAGCTTTCTCTCCCGCCGGTGAGTGGCACTTTCCGCCGGGCACGGTGTTCGTGAAGAATTTTGACTTAGGAGTAGACGCCGCTGACCCAAGCGCCAAACGCCGGCTCGAAACGCGCCTGCTGGTTTGCGATTCCGCCGGTGGCGTTTACGGCGCGGTCTACAAGTGGAGAGCCGATGGGAGCGATGCCGATTTGCTCGCAGGTAGTAGCACCGAAGACATTCCGATCAGGGCGGCCAATGGAGAACTCCATCAACAGACCTGGTACTACCCGAGCAGGCAAGATTGCCTGACCTGCCACACCGCAAACGCCGGCGGTGTGCTCGGCGTGAAAACCCGGCAGATGAACCGCGTCTTCACATACCCTTCGGGCGTCGCGGACAATCAGCTGCGGACTTGGAATCATCTTGGTCTGTTTGCGCCGGGGCTCAAAGACGCGGCTTTGCCCTCGTACGCAAAGCTTGCTGCCGCCGATGACACGTCACGGACCCTCGAGGATCGCGCGCGATCGTATCTGGACGCTAATTGCTCGCAGTGTCACCGTCCCGGCGGCACGGTGGCGAATTTCGACGCGCGCTATGACACGCCCCTCGCCGGCCAGTCCCTCATCGATGGACCGGTGTTGATTGATCAAGGCATCGACCGCCCGCGGGTCATCTCACCGCATGACATTTGGCGTTCGATTGCCTACATGCGCGTAAACACCCTGGGCGACATCAAGATGCCGCCCCTGGCGCGAGAAACCATCGATCAAAAAGGCGTACACCTTCTCAATGAATGGATCGTCAGCATGCCCGGCCGCCCGGTGATGCCGCCGCCCGTGATTTCGCCGCCGGGCGGAACCTTCCGCAAACCCGTCGAGATTTCATTGTCGGTGAGTGAACCGGGCTCCGACATACACTACACCCTGGACGGCAGCGTACCGGGCACGTCGGATATGCGCTATGAAAAGCCAATAGCACTGACCGCCCCCGCGGTGCTTCGTGCACGAGCTTTCAAGGAAGGATTCACGCGCAGCATCACCGAGCAGCAAGTATTCATCATCGGGAAGTGACGGCGATGCCCCACGGGCTCGAGCCTGCTCTGATACGATTCACTTCTCTGTTCGTCTTGAGATCGACGACGGAGACATCGTTGGAAGGCCCATTTGCGGCGAAGAGAAATTTTCCGTCGGGCGACACCCCGATTCCCCACGGACGCGTTCCCACCTTGATGGTGTCCAGCAATTCATAGCTGTGAGCATCGAACACGGAAATCGTGCCGGCGCGTCCATTGCTGATATACAGTCTTTTTTCGTCGGGCGACAATATAGCGCGCATCGGCCTCGAACCCGCGGGCAACGCAATGGTCTTCAGCACCTTGGCATTCACGGCATCAATGACATTCAGCTCGCCCGCCGATTCCGACGGAATGAATCCGATCCCGCCGGAGGACAGAAATGCCACGCTACGGGGCCGCCCATTCACTTTGAAATGCCCCGCCGCGGTGTAGGAAGCGGTATCGACCACATAGATGTCGCCGCCGGCTTCGCAGGTGACGTAAAACTGCTTGCCGTCAGGCGTGGTGGTCACGCCTTCCGGCTCCTGGCCCACGGGAACGATGTGCTCGAGCTTCGCCGCGGCAATGTTGATCACACTGGCAGTTTTGGTGTCCTCGTTGGAAATATAAATGCGCCGTCCATCCTTGCTGAGGGCAAACTCTTCGGGATCCGATCCCGCCTGGAGCTTGCCGATCAGTTTTCTGGTTGCAACATTCAGTACGCCGATGCCATCCGCGGCTTTGTCTGCATTCGCGTCATCATCGTCATTGCCTTTTTTCTTCTCGAATACCGGATTGCCGTTCGCGTCGATCTGAGGCGGCGCTTCGATCGGCGTGCCGCTCAGCGCCACATAGACAGTTTTGCCGTCGGGGCTGACGTGGATGCCGCGCGGGCGCTTGCCGACCGGAATGGTTGCCGTGATGCTTAAATCGCCGCCGTCGATGACGGTCACGTCCCCTGACTTCTCGTTGGTCACATACACCTGATAGGTAGCGCCCTGCGCCGGCATGGCGTTGCCCGCCATCAGCGCAGCGAAGATCGCTACCGCTGCGCAGGCAAGTTTCATGCGCCATTCTTGAGGGGCGCGGGCCTGAACATGGGTGAGCTCTCGGTGCAACATGCGTCTTTGATGGTGGCCGACTCGCGGCAAAACCGCAACTTTGAGTTGGCGGCGCATGCGTGATCCAATAGAACCAAGTGTGAATCGCCCTGCTCCCGATACGCAAAACCCTTCCAGTCGAATGGTCAGCGTCGTGCTGGCCCGCGTCTTGCGAAAACCCGGACCGCGATCCGTCGAGATGGACGGCATCAACTCCTTTACCCGGTTGCACATGACTTCACACGATTGCGCGGAAGTGCTGCGGCACGCGGAGCACCAGCTCGGCTCGTTGCACGCCGCGTTAGGGTGCTGAGCGAAGCGCGGCGATCAGCTGGGCAACCGTCTCGATGACCACGTCTGCGCCGGCGGCGAGCAAAGATTTTTCCGCACCTGCAATGCGCGCCCTGCGCTCGGCGGCAGGCAGCGCCAAAAAAGCTTCCTCGGATAGGCCTACGCCGTTGCCCGATGCCGCGATGCCGACCGTGAAGCAGCCCGCTGCCCGGCCTTCCGCGACGCCGACATTGGTATCGTCTACCTTCACGACCCGGGACAGAGGCCACACTCCGAGATCGGCGCAAGCCTTGTAGATCATGAGCGGCGTCGGCCGTCCTGCCGGCGTCTCGCCGGAACAAACGACATGATCGGGAACGTAGCCTTGCACTGCCGCTTCGCGCAGCACCGGCCCCATCATCTCTCGCGTATAGCCGGTCGATGAACCCACCTTGATTCCTTCAGCCCGCAGCGCCTGGACCGCAGCGGCGGCGCCGTCGATGAGGCGCGCCGCGCGCGCCGCCTGATCGCGCATCAGCGGACCCAAATCCGTCATCAGCTTTCGGACATCCTCGTCGTCCGGCGCACGGCCGTGGGTCTCGGTCCATGCCCTGTTGATGCCGGGATCGGCAAGCAGATCACGCACATGATCGGCCTTGGGCTTGCCCATGTCGCGACGCGCCTGCACCTCGCTGATGACGACTCCTTGAAGTGCAAAGGCCTCGCGCAGCGCGATGACCGGCGCATGGCAACCGAAGTCCACCATGGTCCCCGCCCAATCAAAGATGACCAGATCGAAGCGATCGCGTATCGCCATCAGCCTGCACTCCGCCAAAAAGATCCGCCACTACTTCCTCACCAATCGCGAAACCGGTCGATGCACCCGAACCGCTGGTGATCATCACGATGCGCACGTCGCATGCTGGGGCATCGATGAACATCGTGCGCTCGGGGGCCGCGGCATAGGTGCCTATCCAGCGTTCGCGAACGGCAGGGGGCGATCGGCCCGTCGCTGCGGCAAATTCGTCGAGAATGAGTTGATCGATACGCTCATCCGCAAAACAATCCGGCGTGGCCGCGTAGTGATGGCTATCACCGACGATGAGACTGCCGTCGGCGCCTTGCACCACGATGAGATGTATCCCATGCTTGAGATGCTCCCCCTGCTCCGCCTCGAGCCGCGCGCGGAGCGGCGCAGCCTCCGCGAGCGCTGAGTAGCCAGCATACCGTACCAGGCCAAGATCCGACATCAACGCACCCGGCAAACGGAACCCGGGGTCCGCAAGGCGCAGCATTTGCAGCTTGCAGCGGGTCACATCGTACCCGGCAATTCGCTCCGGGTAGAGCGAGTAAATATCGTCTCCCGGGCAAACCACCACCGCGCCGGCCTGCACCACACCCCGTGAGGTCTCGATCAGGGGCGGCGCGACCGACAGCACGGCGGTCTGACGCAGGAACTCGACACCCCAGCGCTCCGCCAACCACGCGGCGATTTTCGGGATTGCGTCTCGGGATTCGACGCGAAGATCGACTGAGCTCAAGAGCACGGCCTGGACCTGTTCATTTGCCAGTTCAGGACAACAGGCTTCAGCGGAGGCGCGGCTCAAAAGCTTGCACCCCTCGCCCATTTCCGTCTTGAGAAACGACTCGAGAATCGCCACCGCCTCCGGGCGGCGCGTCGTCATCCACAGACCCCGCTGCAGAATGGGAATGCCCGCCTCCTGCGCCACTTCTTCCCATATCGCGCAAGTGCGCCGCGCACGAGTCCACGCCACACCACGTTCCTGGCCGGTCACGGTGATGAACCCGAAGTTGCGCACCGATGCGCCGCTTGACTGGGAGTCGCGGTCAATGACCACGACACGCAATCCCTTGAGCGCCGCGGCGCGCGCGCACGACAGACCAATGATTCCCGCACCGACAACCGCGAGGTCAAACGTGCCGGAGATGGCAGATGTAGAACCTATGATAGGCATTGTGAAGACGCCTCGAGAGCCCATGAGTTAATGACAAAAACATGACAGACGTGCGGCAGGCGGGGCCGCTTCGCCGAAAACATCAGGTCCGCAATCAGGATAAACTCTTTTCGTGAACGGCAAGCTTTATCATGCGCTCGAAAGAGCCAGCCCGGTCCTGTTCAGCGCTTTCGCGGGGCTGGCAGGTTTTGCGGCTTACTTTTCGATGTACGCCTTTCGCAAGCCATTTTCCGTCGCCATCTTCAGCTCGGTCCCCGGATGGCATTTCGCACTCGACTACAAGATTGCATTGGTGCTCGCGCAGGTGCTGGGCTATGCCGCTTCAAAAATGATCGGCGTAAAGGTCATTGCGGAAGTGACGCCGAGCAAGCGCGTGGCTGCCATTCTCGTGCTGATTTTCATGTCCTGGGTGGCGCTCCTGCTATTTGCGGTGGTGCCTGCACCCTGGAATGTGTTTGCCATGTTTTTGAACGGTCTGCCGCTGGGGCTGATTTGGGGGCTGGTCTTCGGCTTCATGGAGGGCCGACGCACCTCTGAGGTGCTCGGCGCGATTCTGTGTGCAAGCTTCATCGTCTCTTCAGGAGCGGTAAAGTCCGTCGGCAAACTGCTGATGGATGGATGGTACATCAGCCCGTTTTGGATGCCGGCAGCCGCGGGCGCCCTATTCTTCCCGCTGCTGGGATTGTCCGTCTGGGGACTTTCTCAATTGCCCCCGCCGGGCCCTCGAGATGAGGCTGAACGGGTACGCCGCGCGCCCATGGATTCGGCCGCGCGTCTGCGCTTCCTCAGCCGCTACGGCGTAGGGATAGCGCTTCTGGTGCTCGCCTATGTACTGATCACAGCCATCCGCGACTTTCGCGACAACTTTGCGGCGGAAATCTGGACCGCGCTGGGATTTGGGAGTGCTGCGGCCGTGTTCACGGCCAGTGAACTGCCGGTGGCGGCGCTCTCCTTGACCGTGTTGGGCGTCATCATCGTGGTGCGCGACAATGTAAAGGCCCTGCTTGTCATCCACGGCGTCGTATTAGCCGGTCTGTTGCTGCTCGGTCTGTCGACCATCGCCTTTCAGACCGGACTGCTGTCACCGCTGGCTTGGATGATCTTGAGCGGGGCGGGACTGTACATGGCTTATGTGCCCTTCAATGCGATGCTATTCGATCGCCTGATTGCGGCGAGCGGTACCGTGGGGACGGCAGGATTCTTGATTTATGTTGCCGATGCCGCTGGGTACCTGGGGAGCTGCGCGCTTTTAGTGTGGCGCAACTTCGGATTGGTGCAACTTAACTGGCTGCAGGTCTTCACTGCAAGCGCGTACGGTGCGAGCATCATCGGCATGATGTTGATTGGTTTGTCGGCGATCTATTTTTTGCGCAAAACGGCGGCGGTCAAACCTTTCGGTATCGAACCGGTGCATCACCCAGCGCGTCCTTGAGTGGCGCAAGCCAGGATTCGTAGTGCTTCCACTGGTCAAGCCCCTCGCGAAAGATCGGCTGGCGAACCTGCTCTGAACTTGCGGTGCGCACGCTGCGCTCGGTCTTGTGAAAATCGACGCACGCCGGCTCGAACTCGAGTCCGCAGAAATCCAACATGCGCCGCACGCTGCCTTCGAGGTCATCGACCACATCCTCATGCCAGACCCGCAACACCCTTCCCGGCAGCACCTCGTCCCAATGCTCCATCAAGTCCAGGTACGTCCGGTAGTAGCGAGCGATATCGTCGATGCTGTAAGTGAACTCCTGCCCGTTGGCGAACAGCTGTTTCAGATTGCTGAAGCAGCAGGCCATGGGTTCACGCCGCGCGTCGATGATCTTGGCATTCGGCAACATCAAATGAATCAGGCCGATGTGTCTGAAGTTGTTCGGCATTTTATCGATGAAGAAAGCCTTGCCGCCGCGGTAGATGCGCGTCTCGCTCAGGTATTTCTCACCCAGGCGCAAAACGTCCTCGGGGCTCAATTCCATTAGGGCACCCGGGTAGCGTGGATTGGCCATGTCGGGCTCGCGGCCTTGCAGCTCGACAGCGATGCGCGGGATATCGGCGAGTTCCTGCGTGCCCTCGACACTGGAGTGCGAGGCGAGGATTTGCTCCAGCAGCGTGGATCCCGCGCGGGGCAATCCTAAGATGAATATCGGCTCGGGGCTCTTGGCTCCCCACCGTTCGCGCCGCGCGAAGAACTCTCGCGTGCAGACTTGCCGTTGCCGGGCCGTATTGGTCTCGAGAAGCTCGGGCCGATACCGGCTTTCAGACCTCTTGAGCCCGTTTCCACGCTCATAGTAGCGCCAGGACTCTTGATACTCGCCCCGGTCCTCGAGAGCCTTGCCGAGCGCGAAACACAAATGGTAGCGGTCGATCAGCCCGACGTTGGGAGCCGACTCGCCGGCCTGCATGCGCGCGATCTCGCCTTCCGTGAAGCGATAGGTCTTCAAGTTGGCGAGGCTCCAGTAAGCATCGCCAAAATTGGGGCGCGCGGCCGCGGCGGCACGGTAGGCCTCGATGGAGGCCTCCTGCTGACCTAACGTTTTCAGCGAATGCGCAACCGACAGGTGCAAATCGGCGGCTGCGGGCGCATCGGCCAGCAGTTCGCGGTATAACGCAACCGCTCGCTCGTGTTCTCCGAGCCCTACGCAGGCGGTGGCGTATAGCGTGCGGTGCTGTCGGTTCGCCGGCTCAATCGCCAGGAGCGCATCGAGCTGCTGGCGCGCCTGCAGGTAGCGATGGCGCTCCAGCAGGACCAGTGCGTAGTCGAGGCGCGCGGCTTGGTAGTCCGGCGCGAGTTGCAGGACCGATTCGAGCAGCAGCTCAGCATCGTCGAGAACATCGCGTTTGAAGGCGATCCTGGCCAACAGGCGCATGGCTTCGACTTGATTGCCGTGCTTCTGCAGATAGGCACGGATGATGTTTTCGGCGGGACCCAGATCGCCGTCTGAAAACAGCCCTGTCGCCTGCACCACTTCGGGCGGCAAGCGCTGCAGCGTGGCGACGTGCGCGGCGGCGACGCCGGCATTCTCGGTATCGCCGGTCAGGCGATACAGGCCCTCGAGCATGCTCCAGCTGGCGGGCAGCGCCGGATTGATGTTCACCCCGCGCAAGAATGCATCGATCGCCTGCGGCGCGTCCTTGCGCACCACGTGACAATGGCCGCGCTCTTGATATAGCCGGCTGAACGTCGGGTGATGCAGCTCCAAGCGCTCGAGAGTCGCCAGCGCCTCCGGAATCTTGTTTGAATAGCGCTGGCTCAGCGCAATCAGATACAGGACATCGCGATTTTCGGGTACCTGGCGGGCCAACGCCTCGCCGACGTCCAGCGCTTGCGCATAGCGGCGCTGATTGAAAAGCTCCCACGCGCCGCGAAGCTGCTGCTCCACCGGCGAAGGCGCGGGATTGGGTGCGTTCGAATCCATAACGGTCCAGAAAGCAGAAGGCGGGCAACTTGCCCGCCTTCCATTTTACCGCAGCCTACAAGATCTAGAACTTGTAGCCCAGCGTCAGGCCGATCACCCGCGGTCGCAACGGCACTTCCGACTTGATGAACTGCGCCGATGTGGTGAACGTACTGGCGTTGGAGTTCGACAGGTTGGTACCGTAGATCTGCGCCGTCCAGTTGTCCTTCGCCACGCCCGCCGAGGCATCATAGGTCGTATAGCCCGGCTGACGGTAGCGCAGCAACGTCGTGGTCGGAATGACTTGGGTGTTGCCGTCTATCGCCGTGTCGGTCTGGTTGAAAATGGTGCTGATGTGGTTGGCACCTACACTGACGAAGGGCTTGTAGTCGTTGACCGCCCAGTCGTAGCGCGCGCGCAGATTGAACTCGGTGGAGGGCGAGAATGCCGGCGCGCCCCCTTCCGCTCCGAACGGATTGGTGAACGGCTGCAGCCCGCGTCCGGACTGCACGACCTGGGTGATGCACTGCTGATAGAAGGTCGTCCCCGGAATGTTGCCGATCAAGCATGGGGAATTGGTTTGTTTGGTTCGGTTCCAGGAACTCGATCCCTGCACGGTGAGCCCATCCGTGACACGCGCCACCAACTGCAGCTCCAGACCGTTGACGGTGTAGTTCGGGCCGTTGGTGCCGAACGTGGTATTGCCCAGTTCGGTCGGATTGAAGAACAACACCTGCACGTTGTTCCAATTCATGTGGTACACGGACGCGTTCACCTGCAGGCGGTGATCGAGAAATTCCGACTTCAAACCGATCTCGTTGTTGATCAGGGTATCCGGCGCATAGCCCTTGGGCTTTTCGAAATTCGCCTTGCCGTCCGGACCGGTAGCCACGCCGCTCACGGTGCGATTGAAGGCCCCGGGCCTGTAGCCCTGCGAGAAGGTGTAGTACACCATGGTGTCGGGGTTGATATGCCAGGTCACGTTGCCGCGGCTGCGAAAGCCGGTGTACACGGCGTGGAGATTTGCCGCGTCGATGTTATGCGTGGCGGCCGTGCAGCCCAGCGGCGTGTTCGCAACATTGACGCACCCACCGCTCGTCCCATACTGGGACCCCGTCTCGAACTCGCTGTAGCGATACCAGCGCGTACCCCCGGTCACCGTCAGCACTTTCGGAATGATGTCGTAATCGACCGAGCCGAAGACTGCGGTCTGCTTGTAGCCGCGCTGCAGATCTTCACCGAAGGCGGTGGCGTCGCCGCGAGCCGCCGGGTCGATGGAGGTCGAGCCGGGCGCCGGGCCGACGTTGGCCACGCAAGGAGCCCCGCCCGGGGCGAGGGCTGCGGCAAGATTGGCCGGCGTACAAGACGGGATCGTCTTGTAATTGAAGTTCATGTTGTCCTTGATCTGGAAATCTTCCCAAAATGCGCCGACGATGCCGCGCGTACGCCAGTCGTCCGGCGTACTTACGCGGATTTCATGGCTCTGGTGGGTGCTCAACACCTGGTCGCGCCAGGAGCTGACCGGCGAGTAGCACGTCGGGGTCGTGCCGGCTCCCAAGCTCGATCCGCCCGTGCAGGCGTAGTAGAAGCCGCCGGCCGCGCGTGAATAATTCGAGTAGTCGGCCTGCTGATCGATATGGCGGTCCAAGTAGGCGCCGGAGTAAAGCAGATTGAGCGGACCGACTTTGCCGTTGAGCGTCCAAGCGGTGTTCTCGAACTTGTCCTTGTCGAAGGCCGGGGAGAACGCCGTGACCTGATCGGCCTTCAGCGGCTGGAAATCCGAACCGAGCGGGTACTGGGCGTACGTGCCGTCCGCCTCCAAGTTCTGATAGGTCTGCGCGATCAAAAGGCTCCAATCCGGGGTGATGTCGTACAGCGCCGAAACGCGAATGCCGTTGTACGTGACCGGGTTCTGGTTGTCTTGCGCCAGTGCCAGGTTGTTGCCGACCGGCGTGTGGGCCGGAATACAGGTTGGATTCTTCGGGGTCCCACCCGGCGGGAGGCCATTCGGGCAGAACCCGTTCACCGGCTTGATGCCCGTGTAGAAGGCGCCCAGATCGGTATTCTGGCGCGTGAAATTGCTCGGCACATTGTCGATGAAGCCGCCGCGCCGATCGTTGTATATGACGGCTCGCACGGCCAGCGTGTCCTGAATCAGCGGCATGTTGATCGTCGCGTTCACCGCGGTGTTCGGGTCGCCGCCCGCCGTCAAGCCATACGTGGCATTGGCATTGCCCTCGGTGACGTTCATCTTCGGCTTGTTGGTGATGTAGCGCAGCGCACCGGCCTCGGCACCGCCGCCGAACAAAGTTCCCTGCGGACCTTCGAGGACTTCGATGCGCTCCATGTCAACGACGTATACGTCGACATTGCGAGAAGGGAACGTCAAGGATTGATCATCCAGATACGTCGCGACGTTGGGGAACGGTGCGATGGAGGCGCTCGATTGATTGCCGGCAAATCCGGCACTCAAGCCGCGCATGAAGATATTGCCCGTGCCTGGGCCATTGCTCGCGAATGTCACGTTCGGCAATAGCTTGATCGCATCATCGAAAGTCGAAACATTCAGCTGCTTCAGCTGATCGCCGGTGAACGCTTGAATCGTGAGGGGCACATCCTGGATCGATTCATTGCGGCGGGTCGCCGTCACCACGACTTCCTCGATTCCCGATGTGGCCGCCGCGTCCAGGGCAGCAGTTTGCGAGTGCGCTGCGCCGGCGCAGGTGCCGAGCACGGCCGCGATAGCGCAAGCCAGTTTCTGGTTGTTGTTCAAAATTGTCTCCCAATAGGTATCGCGGCCAAAGACCACGAAGAAACGAATACGTTTTCTAACGGCTATGTTGCAGCCAAAGAAATCCCATGCGACTTCAAAACGTCACCATCCCTGCGCAGCGTGTTCTTCACCGCGATTGGCTTTTTACGCATCCTACATTACAAAATGGTTACAGAAATACGATTAAATAAAATCCACAACCGCCAAACACGTTGCCAGCGCGGCCATCGAAGCGATGATCTGCCGCCATGAAGAAAATCAACGAAGCTGCGCGTTCCCTCAACGTGATTATGGAGACCGACGTGCTCGTCGTCGGCTTCTTCCCGTTCCGAACGACCTATGCCATCGAGTATTTCCAGCATGCCAAAGGCCTCACGCTGCAGCAGGCAGGCGTCGCCAATAGCTGGGTGTTCTTCGCCGCCATCTTCGCGACGCCGCTCTTTGGCCTGCTTGCGGATAGGCTTGGCTATCGCGCGCTGATGCTGATGATCGGCACGCTGCTGCTGCCGTTCACTTTTGTGGTGCTCGGGCTGACGAATCTGAATCTTTGGGTGTCGACGGTCATGATGGGAGTCAGCTTCTCCCTGGTGCCGGCGGTCATCTGGCCCGCCACGACGCTCATTGTCGACCCGCGCCGTTTGGGGACAGCGCTCGGCCTCATCACGCTGATTCAGGCGCTCGCCATGGCGGCGTCCAATCTCGCCGCCGGCTGGCTCGCGGATTGGGCGCACGCGGGATCGCAGAACCCGTCCGGCTACTCGGTCATGTTGGGATTCTTCTTCCTGCTGAGTCTCGCGGCGCTTTTGTCTGCCGTGCTGTTGTGGCGCCGCGAGGCGGGACCGAAGGGGCATGGTCTGGAGGCCGCGCGGGCCGGATGACCGCTGCGGATGACTATTCGGCGCGCTGCGCGAAGCGGCGCTGGATTTCCCCGACGAAGCCGCGCCTGAAGATCATCACGCACACGACAAAGATGGCGCCGATGATCACGGACACCCAGGAGCCCACCAAATCGGAGAGGTACTCCTGCAGCGTGACCACGACATTGGCCCCCACCACAGGGCCCAAAAAAGTGCCGCTGCCCCCGAGCAAGGTCATCAGAATGACCTCTCCGGAATTTCCTTGACTCACATCCGACAGCGTGGCGAAACCCAGCACCAATGCCTTGAGAGAACCGGCCAAGCCCGCGAGGCTCGCCGAGAGGACAAAAGCGGTGAGTTTGTAGCGATCGACCTTGTATCCCAAAGAGATGGCGCGCGGCTCGTTCGCGCGAATGGCTTTGAGCACCTGACCGAAGGGCGAGTGAACGATGCGGCGAATGAAAAGGAACACCGCGACAAACACGGCGAGCACGAAGTAATACATCGTCCGGTCGTTGCCCAGGCCCAGCAGCCCGAAAAGGCTGCCGCGAGGGATGCCCTGCAGGCCGTTCTCGCCGCCCGTGAACTGTGCCTGCAGGCAGACGAAGTATACGACCTGGGCCAGCGCCAGCGTGATCATCGCAAAATATATGCCCTGCCGGCGCACAGCGATCGCCCCAGTCACGAGACCGAGCAGCATCGACACCGCGACGCCGCCGAGAATCCCCTCGATGGTTCCCCAACCGTGAACCGTCACGAGCCATCCGGTGATGTAGGCTGCAGATCCGAAATAGGCCGCGTGGCCGAAGGACAGCATCTTGGTGAAGCCCAGCAATAAATTGAACGCGCAGGCGAACATCGCAAAGCACAGCAGCTTCATCAGAAAAACCGGATAAAGCCCGAGGAAAGGCGCGACCAATGCCAGAGCCGCGAGGACGACGTAGACCGCAATTTCGGCGCGCATCTATTGCTCTTTGCCGAACAGGCCGGCAGGCCGCCAGATCAGCACCAGGGCCATGATGACAAATACGACGATATTCGAGGCTTCCGGATAGACGACCTTGGTCAGTCCTTCGACGAGTCCAAGCACCAGACCGCTGACAATGGCGCCGACGATCGATCCCATGCCGCCGATGACCACCACCGCAAACACGACGATCACGAGCGATGAACCCATCAGAGGGCTGACCTGAATCACAGGCGCCGCAAGCACCCCCGCGAGTGCCGCGAGCGCCACCCCAGCTCCGTAGGTACACATCACCATCAGGGGCACGTTGATGCCGAAGGCCTGCACCAGTCGCGCGTTCTCAGTCGCTGCCCGCAGTCTCGCGCCCAGGTGCGTGCGCTCGATCAGGAACCATGTCAGGCCGCACACCGTCACGGACGCCAGAACCACCCAGGCGCGATAGATCGGCAACATCATGAAACCGAGGTTGAAGCCTCCCTGCAGGAGCGCCGGCACCGGATAAGACTTGCCGGAGGCGCCGAACAGGCTGCGCATGATGCCCTCGGCGATCAGCGCAATGCCAAACGTCAAGAGCAACCCATACACCGGTTCGACTTGATACAGATGCCGTAGAAACAAGCGCTCGATGAGAATGCCCAAGAGGCCCACCGCCAGCGGCGCAAGCAGCAGCGCCCACCAGTAGTTGATCCCCAACACTTGCAGGCCGATGTAGGCCGCAAACGCACCGAGCATGTAGAAGGCCCCATGCGCGAAATTGACGACTCCCAGCAGGCCAAAGATCACCGCCAGCCCTAAGCTCAAGAGCGCGTAGAACGATCCATTGACCAGCCCGAGCATGAGCTGGCCCAGGATCGCGGGCAACGGCACACCGAAGACGGTGGTCACGGATCAGAGACCATCATTCGCTCAGGTAAGCGGCGGGGGCGCAATTTCCCGGGCTACTTCTTGACCATCGGGCACGACGGGTCGGGCTGCGTGCCGTCAGCTTCCTCGCCCGACATGACCTTGACGACCTTGTAGTAATCCCAGGGATACTTCGATTCCGCGGGCGTCTTGACCTTCATGACGTACATGGTGTGGACCATCAGGCCGTCTTCTCGAATGTAGCCGTCTTTGGCAAAGAAGTCGTTGATCTTGGTCTTCTTCAGCTGCGCCATCACCCTGTCCGAATCAGTCGAACCCACGGCCTTGACCGCATTCAAGTACTGCATCGTGGCGGAGTAGACAGCGGCCTGATCCATCGTCGGCATCCGGTTCACCTTGGCAAAGAAGCGTTTGCCGAACGCGCGCGTCTGGTCATTCAGGTCCCAGTAGAATCCGGTGGTCAAGTACAGACCCTGTGCGGTTTGCAACGTCGCGGCGTGAATGTCCGTGAGAAATGCCAGCAGCGCCGCGGGCTTCATGGTCTTGGTGATGCCGAATTCGTTGGCCGCCTTGAGCGAGTTTGAGAAATCTGTACCTGCGTTCGCCAGCCCCAGCACTTGCGCGCCCGAGGCTTGAGCCTGCAACAGGAACGAGGAGTAATCGGTCGTGCCCAGCGGGGCACGAACCGCGCCCAATACTTTGCCGCCGTTGGCCAGCACCACCTTGGTCGCCGCGTCTTGCAACTGCGTGCCGAAGGCGTAATCGGCAGTAATGAAGAACCAGGTCTTGCCGCCCTCTTTGATGATGGCGCTGGCCGTTCCATTGCCGAGCGCGGTCGTATCGTAGGCGTAGTGAATGGTATAGGGCGTGCAATCCGCGCCCGTCAGCGAGGCGCCGCCGGCGCCGATGGCGATGAAGGGCACCTTCTTCGCCGCCGCAACCTTGGACATGGCAATGCTCACGCCGGTGTTCGATCCGCCGAGCACGAGGGTCAAGCCGTTCTGATCGGCCCACTCGCGGAACTTGGACGCGCCGATATCGGGTTTGTTCTGATGATCCACGCTGAGCACGGTGATCTTCTTGCCGAGAACGGTGCCCCCGAAGTCGGCGATGGCCATATTGATGACATCGATGCCGGCCTGGCCCATGACGTCCGCATAGACGCCCGACATATCGTCGATATCGCCGATGACCACTTGGTCGGTGGCGGCGCTTGCTTGCGAGGCTGCATACAGGCCCAGCAGCGCACCGACTGCCACGAATTTTGATTTGCGCGTCATCTCGTTATCCTTCTTCAATGTTTATTTCAAACGCCTAGAAATTCCTGAAGCAGTCCCATCTGCGAGGCGAGTTCGGACTGTCCGAACTGTTTTACAATTTTGCCATGCTCCATCACATAGAACCGATCCGCCAGCGGCGCCGCAAATCGGAAGTTCTGTTCGACCAGCACCACAGTAATGCCTTTCTGCCGCAAGGTGCGGATTACCTCACCGAGCTTCTGCACAATCACCGGAGCCAGGCCTTCGGAAATCTCATCCAACAGTAGTAAGCGTGCACCGGTACGCAAGATACGCGCCACCGCCAGCATCTGCTGCTCTCCGCCGGAAAGGCGTGTGCCGGGACTGGCAGCGCGCTCGAGCAGGTTCGGAAAAATATCGTAAATCTCTTCGAGCTGCATCCCCCGAGCGCCCTTCAGCCGCGGCGGCAACAGCAGGTTTTCCTCGGCTGACAGTGCCGAAAAGATGCCTCGCTCCTCGGGGCAATAGCCCAATCCTAAGCGCGCGATCTTATGCGGCGCCAGCGCGACCGCCTCAACCCCATTGATCAGCACCGAGCCGGTTCGTGATCCGACCAGCCC